>JAHBZF010000020.1 GCA_019635575.1 Pseudolabrys sp.
CAAAGTTCCCGGACATTACATTCGCAAGCAGACGTTGAAGAATCAGGAACGGTACATCACCCCCCCGCTCAAGGAGCACGAGGATAAAGTGCTCCGAGCGGAGGAGCGTTCGATCGCTCTTGAGAAGGAACTGTTCAACGCTCTCCGCGACCGTGTCGCCCGCGAATGCACAAGGCTTCAGGCGACAGCGGAAGTCCTCGCGGAAATCGATGTGTATGTCGCGCTCGCCCTGCTGGCAGTCTCGCGACGCTATTGCCGTCCGGTCCTCTGCGACGAGCCGGTGCTTGATATCCGCGAAGGACGTCACCCTGTTCTGGACAAACTTCAGCCGACGGGGCAGTTCGTTCCGAACGACATTCGCCTGGGGTGCGGCGGCGATCCTGCTGCGGGTGCCGAAAGCGGAGGCAGCGGGCGGCTGCAGATTATTACCGGGCCGAACATGGCGGGGAAGAGTACGTACATTCGGCAAGCGGCGCTGCTGGTGGTGATGGCCCAGCTCGGCTCGTTCGTCCCGGCAACATCCGCGCGGATTGGCCTGGCCGATCGGATTTTCGCACGAGTCGGGGCGAGTGACGAACTCGGCAAGGGGCAGAGCACGTTCATGGTCGAAATGACCGAGACGGCACGAATTCTCAATGCCGCCACGCCCAAAAGTCTGGTGATTCTCGATGAAATCGGACGGGGAACCAGCACCTATGACGGCGTCTCGCTCGCCTGGGCGGTGACGGAATATCTGCACGACGCCCTCGGCAGCCGCACGATGTTCGCCACGCATTATCACGAACTGACCGCGCTCGCGGCACGACTGCCGCGCCTGCAGAACGCGACGGTGAAGGTGAAGGAGTGGCAGGGCGAGGTCGTGTTCCTGCACGAAGTCGGCCCCGGCGCCGCCGACCGTTCCTACGGGATCCAGGTCGCCAAACTCGCGGGCCTGCCGCCGGCGGTGATCGCCCGCGCGCAGGACGTGCTGTCGACACTGGAAGCGGAAGACCGCGCCACGCCGAAAGGCTTCGACGATCTGCCGCTGTTCGCCGCGACGCCGCGCGCGCAGCCGATGCCGGAAGCCGACCCCGCAGCCACCGCGGTCAAGACCGCGCTGGAAGCCTTGTCGCCTGACGATCTCTCGCCGCGCGAGGCGCTGGAGGCACTCTATCGTCTCAAGGGTACGCTGGCGCGCCGCGACTAGAATCGCGATGTCAGGCGCGCCGCTGCCGCAAGCGTTGCACGCCGATCACCAGGAAGCTCCAGCCGAGCGACACGCAGAAGCCGAGCAACAGCGCGACCACCGGACCGAACGGCACCACCGTCACCGCCAGTGTCCACAGCGCGCCACCAAACCCGACAAAGCCGAGAATGGTGTTGGCGAACACGGTCGCGACCGCCGGGCCGCCAACCCGCGAATGCAGGATCACCGCGACGCTGCTCAACACGATCGGAAACACCGCCAACGGGCCGGTCCAGCGCGGACCGATGGTGAAACTGAGACCGACCACCACAGCGACAAGCAACGCGACCGAGCCGGCGCGTAACGCCATGTCGTACCAATAGGTGCGCACGCGCGGCATCGGAACGACGGGCAACCGCCGCGCCAGATAGAAGCAAACCAGAATGGCGACGGCATTGAGCAGGAACACGCTGCCGGGCGTCCACGCCACTGCCTGCAACACGGTGATCAGCCCGAACCAGACCGCAAGCGCGATGCCGAGGCTGACGAGCAGCCCGCAGCGGCGCGCGAGCACCGCATAGACCAGCGAGAATACGGCAAGTGCCGCCGTGGTTGCCGCGCTCATCAGTGCGCTGGTCGCGAGAAACGACGTATCGTGGTCGAGCGCCAGGAACACATAGGTCGGCCCCGTCGAAACCGGCAGCGTCGCCACCATGGCGCCGATCAACGGCCCCATCCGCTCGGCGGCGATGGTCGCGCCCAGCACGAAGCCGGCGGTGACCGCCATCTTCAGGATCAGCGCGAGCCAGAACAGTTGATCGGGGGACATGGGGTCGTCTTCTCTCCCTCCCCGCAGGCAGGGAGAGATGAAATCAGGCGCGCTTCATCGACACATCGACCGGCGGACCGCTCTTGATCGTCTGGTAGACGACGCAATAGCGCTCGGTCAGTTTGAGCAGTTGATCGAGCTTGTCCTGCGGCGCATCGGTGTCGAGTTCGAACCGCAGGCGGATCTGCGCGAAGCCGACCGGCGCATCCTTGGCGACGCCGAGCGTACCGCGGAAATCGAGATCGCCCTCGGCGAACACATGGCCGGCGCGCAGCGGAATCTCCAGCGCGGTCGCCACCGCCTTCACCGTCACGCCGGCGCAGGCCACCAGCGCCTCCAGCAGCATGTCGCCGGAGCACAGTTCGAGGCCGGAGCCACCCGTCGCCGGATGCAGGCCCGCGACCGCGAGGGCGCGGCCGGTCTCGACCTTGCAGGCGATGTTGGTGTCATCGAGCGCGCCCTTGGCCTTGAGCGTGATGAACGCGGCCTTGGCGTCGGTCTTGTACTTGTCCTTGATCGGCGCCTGCATCGCGCGCAGCCCGGCAGCGTCCATCGTCATCTCCTCACATCATCGATTGTGGCCGTGATGGCCGGAATACCTCATGGCGTCAACACCACGCGGCCGACAACCTTCCCGGCCTTGAGCGCCATCAGAGCATCATTGGCCTCGTCCAGCGGCCGGGTCTTGACCGGGAACGAGAGCGCCCCGGCGCGGCCAACGAGATCGAGCAATTCCCGTAACTCCGGGTGGCTGCCCACATAAGAGCCCTGGATGGTCATCGCCCGCATCGGGAAATACGGCGTCGGGATCGTCAGTTCGCCGCCGAAGAAACCAACCACGACGATCTTGCCGGCTTTCGGGACCAGTGCATCGATCGCGAGCTTCACCGTGTCGCCGGCGCCGACGAAATCCACCACCGCCGCTGCGCCACCATTGGTCGCGGCGATGATCTGTTGCGCGGCATCGGGCGCCCTGGCGTCGATGGCCGCGAGCGCGCCGGCGTCGAGCGCCGCCTGACGCTTGTTCGGATCGATATCGACCACCACCGCGCCCTTGCCGCCCATGGCCTTGACCAGCAATAGACCCATCAGGCCGACGCCGCCCGCACCCATGATGACGATGGGATTGTCGGCCATCACCGAGGCGACTTTCTTCAGCGCGCCATAAGCTGTGAGGCCAGAGCACGCGAGCGGCGCAGCCTGCTCCGGCGTCAGCGCACCGATGCCGAACAGATGTCGCGGATGCGGCACCACCAGATAGTCGGCATAGCCGCCATTGGAGAACACGCCGAGATTGCGCGGCGTGCGGCAGAGATTGTCCTCGCCGCGCTGACAGGCGGCGCAGGTGCCGCATCCGATCCACGGATTGACCAACACCGTATCACCGATCGTAACGCCCTTCGCATCCGGGCCAGCGGCGACGATCTCGCCGACATTCTCGTGGCCCAGCGTCAGCGGCAGCTTGATGCCGCGGTCGAGCAGTTGCAGGCGCTTGCCGCCGCCGAGTTCGTAATAGCCATCCCAGATATGCAGGTCGCTGTGGCAGACGCCGGACGCCTTGACCTTGAGCAGCACCTGCGTGCCGACCGGCTGCGGCGTCGGCTCCTCCACCAGCGTGAGCGGCGCGCCGCACTGGCAAACCTTGTAACTACGCATGACGACCTCGGCGTGCTGCGCCGGTCCGGAACGCCGGCTCGCCTACTTTAGCGAGCGTCGCGACTGGCTACCACCACATCGCCGCGCCAGGATCGGCCTTGGTCTCGGCATAGTCCTGCGACTTTCGATCGAGCGAGCGGTCGAGCGCCGCCAGCACCCGCCGCTTGGCGAAGTCGAACGCCGCCGACTGGCGGTCGCGCGGCCGCGGCAGATCGCAGTCGATCGCCTCGAAAATCCGGCCCGGACGCGGCCGCATCACCAGCACGCGATCGGCAAGCACCACCGCCTCATCGACATCGTGGGTGACGAGCAGCAACGTCGGCCGCGAATCCGCCCACAGGTCGAGCAGATGGTCTTGCAGATCGGCGCGGGTGAAAGCATCGAGCGCCGAGAACGGCTCGTCGAGCAGCAGCACTTCCGGGCGCGGCACCAGCGCCCGCGCCAAAGCCACGCGCTGCGCCTGCCCGCCGGAAAGTTCGCGCGGCCAGACGCCGGCCTTGTCGGCAAGTCCGACGCGTGCCAGCGCAGCGCGCACGCGCGCTTCACGCTCCGCGAACGACAGATCCTCGAGCCCGAAGCCGACATTGTCGGCGACGGTGAGCCATGGCAGCAGGCGCGGCTCCTGGAACACGATGCCGATCTTCTCATGCGGCGCATGGATGGTGACACCGCCGAGCGTCACGTCGCCGCTCGACGCCACATCGAGGCCAGACACCGCGCGCAGCAAGGTCGACTTGCCGCAGCCGGAGCCGCCGACGATGGCGAGAATCTCGCCGGGCTTCACGGTGATGCTGACCTGGTCGAGCGCGCGCACGCCGTTCGGATAGACCTTGGAGACGTGGTCGAGCACCAGCATGTCGCGCTGCTCGCTCATGCGGTTTCTCCGCGCGCGCCGAACCGGTCTTCCCAGCGCAGGAATGGTGTCGCGGCGGCGACGATCAGACCATCGGCGATCTTGCCGAGAATGGCGAAGGTGATGATGGCGGCAACGATCTGCGCCGGTTTGCCGAGCTGCTGGCCGTCGATCAGCAGATAGCCGAGACCTTCCGACGCGCCGAGGAATTCCGCGGCGACCACGAACATCCAGCCGAGGCCGAGACCGGAGCGCAGCGCGACGATGTAGGACGGCAGCACCGCCGGCAACAGGATGCGCCGCACCAGCGCGAAGCCCGACAGCCGGAACGCGCGGCCAACCTCGACGATCTTGCGATCCACCGACATGATCGCACCCATCACGCCGAGATAGACCGGAAAGAACACGCCGACCGCGATCAGCGTCACTTTCGATGCCTCGAAAATGCCGAGCCAGAGAATGAACAGCGGCACCCAGGCGATCGACGGGATCGCGCGCAGCGCCTGCAGCGTCGGATCGAGCA
This sequence comes from Pseudolabrys sp., assembly GCA_019635575.1. Classification (GTDB taxonomy): domain Bacteria; phylum Pseudomonadota; class Alphaproteobacteria; order Rhizobiales; family Xanthobacteraceae; genus Pseudolabrys. The sequence goes on from JAHBZF010000020.1 coordinate 5,027, forward strand.
ATCGCCGCGTCAGCGCGGAATAGCCGGCAAGCGCGCCGAGCAGCGTCCCGGCGACAACGCCGATCCCGAAACCAACCGCGACACGGAGCACGGTGGCCACGCTGTGGCGCCACAACTCGCCGCTCTGCGCGAGGTCGTACAATGTCTGGAGAATGACCGACGGCGGCGGCATCAGCCGGCCGTTGGAGAAACCGGCGCGCACCGCCAGCTCCCAACCGACCGCCAGCACCAGCGGCACCAGCAGACCGAGCAGCGGCCGCGACCAGCGGCCGAAACGCCGCGGGCGCGCGACCTGCGGCCGCGCGGTCGTCTCGCTGTCGGAAGCCACCCCGGTCATCAGCGCAAATGACATGACACGCGACCGAAACGCAATCGTGAAACGACTATCGAAAAGAAGGCCGGCGGCAACCGCTCGCAGGCGGCCGCCGGCCCAGGGGGGAGATCAGTTGGTGACAGCAACGAAGCTGTCGTCGACCAGATCGTCGAGCGCCTTCTTGACGTCCACCGAGGCCGGGATCACGCCGGCCTTCTGCAGCGCGATGCCGGCCTGCAGGATCGAGTCGCGTTGCTCGGCACCGATCTTGTTGAAGGTCAGCTTGGTGCGTTCCTTGAGCTGCTTGTCGACCACCGCGTCCGGCAGCTTGGTGACGGCGATGAACACCTTCTTCTCTTCGTCGTAATTCGCCAGCGTGAATTTGCGCGCCTGCTCATAGACCGCGAGCACACGGCGGACGATCTCCGGATGGTTCTTGGCGAACTCCTCACGAACATTGAGGATGCCCCAGGTGTTGGCCGCGGCATTGCGATAGAACAGCCGCGCGCCGTCCTCGACTTCCGCCGCCGCCATCATCGGATCGAGACCGGCCCAGGCGTCCACGTCGCCGCGAATGAGCGCGGTCTTGCCGTCCGGATGCTGCAGCAGCACTGGCGTGATGTCCTTCTCGGTCAGCCCGGCATCGGCGAGCGCGCGCACCAGGAAGATGTGCGGATCGGTGCCGCGCGTGACCGCGACCGACTTGCCCTTGAGGTCGGAGACCTTGTTGATGTTCGACTTCGCGCCGGTGACGAGCGCGGTCCATTCGGGACGCGAATAGACATAGATCGACTTGATCGGGTTGCCGTTGATGCGCGCGACCAGCGCGGCCGAGCCGGCGGTCGAGCCGAAATCGATCGAACCGGCGTTGAGGAATTCCAGCGCCTTGTTGGAGCCGAGCGTCTGCACCCAGCGCACGGTGATGCCGTCCTTGGCGAATTCCTTTTCCAGCAGGCCCTGCTGCTTGAGCACCATCGACACCGGATTGTAGGTCGCCCAGTCGATGCTGATGGTCTTCACCGGATCGGCGGCGAACAGCGGCGCCGACGGCAGCAGGCCGGCGAGCAGAACCGAGGCGAAGATGGAGCGACGGGAAAACACGGTCATGAAAGACCTCCATGCGTTGCGCTCACGCCACCAGTCCCGACCGGCGGCGCAGCAAGAGGATGGAGGCGGGAAAACGATCCCGCCCTCAGCTCGGCGAGGGCGGATGCCCCGCTTTAGCTGCATTTGTTGAGCGCCCGCAAGCTGATTGCTCAAATCGGCGCTATGATTATTCTATAAAAGCGCAGAATTTTTCCGTCAACAGCAGTAATTTTTCATTTTATCCGTTTATGAAGATATTTCTTTTAACTCCCATGAATTCGACAGAGGGTTGTTTCTCGCGGAGGCCGTGACAGCCGCCCCGCGCTCCGATATCCGATAGGCATGTCCGCCACGACTGTTCCGCTCGCCGATCCGCCGCCCCGCGCCGAGGCGCGCGCCGGCGCCACGCTGGTCGATCCCGCCCGGTTGGCCGCTGCGTTGGACGCGCTCGCGGCCAGCCATAACGGCACGCCGATCGAGTTGCGCGCGGCGGTGGCGCAGCATCTGAAAGCCGTGATTGCCGCCGGCCACGCGGAAGCCGAACGGCTGCTGCTGGAAGACCGTCACGGCCGCCGCTGCGCCGAACGCATCTGCGGCATGGAAGACGACATCATCCGCGCGGTCTACGACTTCACGCAGAAATATCTCTACCCGTCGGAGAATCCTTCCGAGAGCGAGCGCATGGCGGTGATCGCCACCGGCGGATACGGCCGCGGGCTGCAGGCGCCGGACTCCGATCTCGATCTCTTGTTCCTGCTGCCCTACAAACAGACCGCATGGGGTGAATCCGTCGCCGAGACGATCCTCTACATTCTCTGGGACACCGGACTGAAGGTCGGTCACGCCACGCGTTCGATCGACGAATGTATCCGCCAGTCCAAGGCGGACATGACGATCCGCACCGCGATCCTCGAGGCGCGTTATCTGCTCGGCGATCGCAAGCTGTTCGACGAACTGATCGCGCGCTTCGACCGGCAGGTGGTGCAAGGCACCGCCGCCGAATTCGTCGCCGCCAAGCTTGCCGAGCGCGAGGAGCGGCATCGCCGCGCCGGCCAGTCGCGCTATCTGGTCGAGCCTAACGTCAAGGACGGCAAGGGCGGCCTGCGCGACCTGCACACGCTGTTCTGGATCGCCAAATATGTCTACCGCGTGCGCGAGCCGCACGAACTGATCGAACACGGCGTCTTCGACAAGACCGAATACCGGCTGTTCCTGCGCTGCGAAGATTTCCTCTGGTCGGTGCGCTGCCACATGCACTTCGTTACCGGCCGCGCCGAAGAACGCCTGTCGTTTGAAATCCAGCGCGCGATCGCGGTACGGCTCGGCTACACCGAACATCCGGGCATGCAGGATGTCGAACGCTTCATGAAGCATTACTTCCTGGTGGCGAAGGACGTCGGCGACCTCACCGCCATCCTGTGCTCGGAGCTTGAAGACCAGGAAGCGAAGCCGCTGCCGGCGCTGAGCCGGATGATGGCGCGCTTCCGCCCCTCCGCGGTGCGCAAGCTGAAGGAGACGCAGGACTTCATCGTCGATAACAACCGCATCACGGTGGCGAGCGACGACGTTTTCACCAAAGACCCGGTCAACCTGATCCGCATCTTCCGCCTCGCGCAGCGGCATAACCTCGCCTTCCATCCCGACGCGATGCGGATCATCACCCGCTCGCTCAAGCTGATCGACGCGGACCTGCGCAACGACCCGCAAGCCAATGCGCTGTTCATCGAGATTCTGACCTCCGACACCGACCCGGAAACAGTGCTGCGGCGCATGAACGAGGCCGGCGTGCTCGGCAAGTTCGTGCAGCAGTTCGGCAAGATCGTCGCGATGATGCAGTTCAACATGTATCATCACTACACCGTCGACGAGCATCTGATCCGCTGCATCGGCGTGCTGCAGGACATCGAACGCGGCGACAACGACGAGTTGCGGCTGGCGCACGAGCTGATGCTCTCGATCCGGCCGCAGCATCGCACTGTGCTGTACATCACTGTGTTCCTGCACGACATCGCCAAGGGCCAGCCAGAGGATCATTCCATCGCCGGCGCGAAGATCGCCCGGCGGCTCGGCCCGCGCTTCGGCCTGTCGAGCGCCGACACCGAATTGTGCGCGTGGCTGATCGAACAGCATCTCGTCATGTCGACGGTGGCGCAGTCGCGCGACCTGTCGGACCGGCGCACCATCGAGAACTTCGCTGCCGTCGTGCAATCAGCGGAACGGCTGAAGCTCCTGACGATCCTCACCACCGCCGACATCCGCGCGGTCGGCCCCGGCGTCTGGAACAGCTGGAAGGCGCAACTGCTGCGCACGCTCTACTACGAAACCGAACCGGTGCTGACCGGCGGCTTCTCCGAGGTCAATCGCGCGCAGCGTGTCGCCACCGCGCAGGCGGAATTCCGCACCGCGCTCAAGGACTGGCCGGCTGCTGCGCTCGACGCGCATGTGGCGCGACTCTACCCGGCCTATTGGCTGAAGGTCGATCTGCCGCGCAAGATCGAACAGGCGCATTTTCTGCGTGAGGCCGAAGCCAAGGGCAAGACGCTGGCGACCTCAATCCGTGTCGATGCCGAGCGCGGCATCACCGAGCTCACCGTGCTCGCGCCCGATCATCCCTGGCTGCTGTCGATCATCGCCGGCGCGTGTGCACTGGCCGGCGCCAACATCGTCGATGCGCAGATCTATACGACCACCGATGGCCTCGCCCTCGACACCATCGCGGTGTCGCGCGAATTCGATCGCGACGAGGACGAGATGCGCCGCGCGCAGCGGATCGCCGACTCCATCGAGCAGGCGCTGCGCGGCGACTTGCGGCTGCCCGATAACGTCGCCAAACGCGCCGGCAAGCGCTCGCGCACATTCGCGCTGACGCCGGTGGTGGACATCAACAATCAGTGGTCGCACCGCTACACCATGGTCGAGGTGGTCGGTCTCGACAGGCCGGGCCTGCTCTACGAACTCACCGCGGCGCTGTCGAAGCTCAACCTCAACATCGTCTCGGCCCACGTCGCGACGTTCGGTGAGCGCGTGGTCGACGTTTTTTATGTCACCGACCTGATGGGCGCGCAGATCACCTCGCCGATGCGGCAAGCCGCCATTAAGCGCGCGCTGCTCGCTCTGTTCGCCAAGGAAAGCGAACCGCGAGCAAAGGCGGCGGCGGCCGGATAACCGGCCTGTCCGCCGGCGATTCTCGTCTGAAAATCTTCAATAAAATCAATGCTTAACACCCCTTTAAACCCCCGCCTCTAGCCTCCGCGCGGGGATGCCGTGAGCCGGGTGCCGGCGGCGCGGTCGTTGCGTATGGATTGAGGCGTGCGGACCATGGGGACTGGGGGACGAAAGGGCGGCGCGCGACGCGAGCCCAATTTCGATTCCGGTCCGACGACCGCTCCGGCGGTGCAGGTCGAGCCCCGCCCGCGACCCGCCGGCGATACGCCACGCCGCAAATCCAAGCGCAAGAAGGCAACCAAGAAAGCGCGGCGCGCGTGGTTCAGTCTCACGCGCATTCGTCCCGGCCGCTTCGCTTACTGGATGCTGGTGCTGGCGCTGTGGGGTGTCATCGCCGGTATCGGTGGCGTGTTCTGGCTCGGTGCGCATCTGCCGCCGATCCAATCGCTGGAAATTCCGAAGCGCCCGCCGTCGATCAAGATCGTCGATGTCAATCAGCAGGTGCTGGTGGTGCGCGGCGATATGGGCGGCGTGCCGCTCACCCTGAAAGAACTGCCGCCCTATGTGCCGCAAGCCTTCATCGCCATTGAGGACCGGCGCTTCTATTCGCACCTCGGCGTCGACCCGCTCGGCATCGCACGCGCCGCGGTCGCCAACCTCCTGCATCGCGGCGTCGCGCAAGGCGGCTCGACGCTGACGCAGCAACTCGCCAAGAACCTGTTCCTGACGCAGGAACGCACCATGCAGCGCAAGGCGCAGGAGGTTGCGCTCGCGCTGTGGCTGGAATGGAAATACAGCAAGCGGCAGATCCTCGAACTTTATCTCAACCGCGTGTATTTCGGCGCCGGCGCCTGGGGGATCGAACAAGCGGCGCAACGCTATTTCGGCAAATCCGCGCGCGAGATTTCGCTTGCCGAAGCGGCGATGCTCGCCGGTCTTGTCAAATCGCCGTCGCGGCTCGCGCCGACACACAACTATTCCGCCGCGCTCAAGCGCGAGCAAGTCGTGCTCGCGGCGATGCAGGACGCCGGATTCGAAAGCGCAGCCTCGATCAAGATCGCGCAAGGTCAGCGGCCGCGGGTCGTCACCACCGCCAGCACAGGCGCGGTGAACTATGTCGCCGACTGGATTCTCGATGCGCTCGGCGATCTGATCGGCACCGTGGAAGACGACATCGTCGTGCAGACCACCATCGACCCGGTGCTGCAAGCCGCCGCCGAGAAATCGCTGACCGAGGAGCTGGCGCAGAAGGGCGACAAATACAACGTTGCGCAGGGCGCGCTGGTGTCGATGACGCCGGAAGGCGCGGTGCGCGCGCTGGTCGGCGGCCGCAACTATGCCGAAAGCCAGTTCAACCGCGCCGTGGCCGCCAAGCGGCAGCCGGGCTCGGCGTTCAAACCGTTCGTCTATCTCACCGCGCTGGAACGCGGATTGACGCCGGACAGCGTCCGCGAGGACCGGCCGGTGAAGATCAAGGGCTGGCAGCCCGAGAACTACACGCGCGAATATTTCGGTCAGGTGACGCTGACCAAGGCGCTGGCAATGTCGCTCAACACCGTGTCGGTGCGGCTGACGCAGGAGTTCGGTCCGACCGCGGTGGTGCGCACCGCGCACCGGCTCGGCATCGCGTCCAAGCTCGAACCGAATGCGTCGATCGCGCTGGGCACGTCGGAAGTGTCGGTGATCGAGCTGACCGCTGCCTATGCGCCGTTCGCCAATGGCGGCATGGCGGTGACGCCCTATGTGGTGCAGCGCATCAGCGACATCAAAGGCAAGACGCTCTATGCGCATGACGGACAGAGCCTCGGCCGGATCATCGAGCCGCGCTATGTCGGCATGATGAACACGATGCTCCAGGAAACGCTCAAGACCGGCACGGGCCACAACGCCGTGATCCCCGGCTGGCCGGCGGGTGGCAAGACCGGCACCAGTCAGGATTTCCGTGACGCCTGGTTCATCGGCTACACCTCGAAGCTCGTCACCGGCGTCTGGCTCGGCAACGACGACGGTACGCCGATGAAGAAAGTCACCGGCGGCGGGCTGCCGGTCGAGGTGTGGACGCGTTATATGCGGCCGGTGCATCAGGGCGTGCCAGTGGCGGCGCTGCCCGGCAAGCCTGCCCCATCACCCGCGACATCGCCGGCGGTGTCCGACAGCCTCGATACCTGGTTGATCGACCGGCTGTTCAGCAGCCGTTGATCGTCAATCGCCGGTTCAGTGACGCAGCGTGGCGCGCACGCGGCGCGTCATGAACCAACATAGCAGCGTGGCGCAGCCGGCGAGTGCCATCGGCACTGCGAGCGGCCAGGCGCTGGTGCCGAGCTGATGTCCAACCAGCGCGCCGCAAATCGACGCGGCCGACTGCTGGATGAAACCAACCAACGACGAGGCCGCGCCGGCACGTTCCGGAAACGGGCTAATCGATGCCGCCGTCGCCTGCGGCAATACCAGGCCAAGGCCACAGATATAGAGCGCCGCCGACGCCACGAGCGCGAACGGATGATCGAGCCGCAACGCGAGCACGACGATCATCATCATCCCGCCCAGCGCGAGCAAGGTGCTGCCCGCGCCGATGATCGCATTGATGCCGTAGCGCATCACCAGTTTCGCGGCGAGCGACGTGCCGAGCAGAAAGCAGGCTGACGCCACGGTGAACGCCACCGCGAAGCCGAACGGCGTGAAATGATAGATGTCCTGCAACACGAACGTGGCGCCGGAAATCCACGCGAACAGTCCGGCATAAGGCAGCGTCACCAGCAGCAGATGCGCGACGAACGACGGCTCGCGCAGCACGATCCGGTACGACCGCAGGATCGATGCCGGCGTGACCATCTCGGTGGCGCGCAGCTTCAGCGTTTCCGGAAGATACCACCAGACCAGCGCCACCGCCTCGAGACCGACGACCGCCATGACGACGAAATTGGAACGCCAGCCGAACCAGGTTTGCAGCACGCCGCCGAGGATCGGGCCGATCAGCGGCGCGAGTCCCATGACCATGGCGATCACCGCCATCTCGCGTCCGGCACGCGCGCCGCTGTACAGGTCGCGAACGATGGCGCGCGACAGCACGATGGCGCCGCAACCGCCGATCGCCTGCAACAACCGCGAGGCGATTAAAAGTTCGATCGACGTTGCCGCGATACAGGAGATCGTCGCGATGCAATAGATTGCCACCGCGGTCAGCAGCACCGGCTTGCGGCCGTAGCGATCCGACACCGGGCCGTAGATTACCTGACCGACAGCGAAGCCGATCAGATAGAACGAGATCGTTAATTGCACCTGCGCCGGCGTGGCATGCAGACTGACACCGATATCCGGCATCGACGCGAGGTAGAGATCGGTCGAGAACGGTCCGAGCCCGCTCAACAGGCCGAGGATCAGCGTCATCGCCAGCGGGCTGATGCTGCTCACGGGGTCAGTGTTCCGGGGCGTCATAGCGATGCAGCGTCGCGCCCTGCGTATCGAGCCAGGTCTTGGCGCGGTCCGCATCCGGGCAGACGCGCCGCACCGCCGCCCAGAACCGCGGCGAATGATTGAGTTCGACCAGATGCGCGACTTCGTGCGCGGCGAGATAATCGAGCACGAACGACGGCGCCATGATCAGCCGCCACGAATAGCACAGGCGGCCGGTGCTGGAGCACGAGCCCCAGCGGCTCGACTGATCGCGCAGCGAAATGCGGCTGACGGTGACGTTCAACAGCGTCGCGTAGCGGCGGCTGGCGACATCGAGATCGCGCGTCGCTTCCTTCTTCAGGAAATCACGCACGCGGCGGCCGAGATGCGGCGCCTGCCCCGGCACATGCAGCTCGGGCTCGCCATTCGCGCCGGGCGCGACGAAGGCGACGCCGCGCCGGTCCGGCCGATGCACGATGCGGTGCTCGATGCCGCGCAACGGCACGCGCACGTCCGGGGCGAACACGATCTCATCCGGCAGACGATCGAGCCGCGTCGCGATCCAGGCGGCGTGCTGCTGCGCAAAGGCGCGCGCATCGGCGATGCTGCCCCGCTGCGGCATGGTCAGGACGACCTCGCGCGTCGCCGTCTGGATGCGCAACGTATAGCGGCGTGCCTGCCGGTTGCGCCGCAGCCGCACCGGATAGATCGCATTGTCCAGCGTCACGTCGATATTCTGCGGGTCGCGCGACGGCCGGCGGAACAGGAAAGCGAGATTCGGCATCGAATCATCCGGCGGATGGCGCGTCACCCTGCCACCGCCCGGAAACCTGCTCAAGTCAGGGCTGGTCCGGGCGTCCCGCGATCAGGCGGCGGAAGCGGATTTGCGCGATTTCATCCGGCCGTTCGACAGCATGAAATCCGACATGCGCGGCGCGATCTCGGCGCGGAAGCGCGAGCCATTGAACACGCCGTAGTGTCCGACGTCGGACTGCATGTAATGGACCTTCTTGTCCGCCGGAATGTTCACGCACAGATCGTGCGCCGCCTGGGTCTGGCCGAGGCCGGAGATATCGTCGTTCTCGCCCTCGATGGTCATCAGCGCGACGCGCGTGATCGCCGACGGATCGATGGCGCGGCCGCGATGCGTCATCTCGCCTTTCGGCAAGGCATGCTTGATGAACACGGTGTCGACGGTCTGCAGATAGAACTCCGCGGTGAGGTCCATCACGGCAAGATACTCGTCGTAGAACTCGCGGTGCTTCTGCGCGGAGTCGCCGTCGCCCTTCACCAGATGCTGGAACAGATTGTAGTGCGCATCGAGATGCCGATCGAGATTCATGCTGACGAAGCCGTGCAACTGCAGGAAGCCCGGATAGACGTCACGCATGAAGCCCGGATGCGGGAACGGCACCTTGGTGATGACGTGCGTGCGGAACCAGTCGAGGCCGCGCTCCTGCGCCAGCTTGTTCACGCCGGTCGGGTTGCGCCGCGTGTCGATCGGGCCACCCATCAGCATCATCGAATTGGGAACGTTCGGATCCTTGTCCGCTTCCATCAGCGATACGGCGGCCAGCACCGGCACCGACGGCTGGCAGACGCCGACCACATGCACATCGCCGCCCAGCGCGTGCAGCATCGCGATCACGTAATCGATGTAAGTATCGAGATCGAACGCGCCCGCCGAAACCGGCACCATGCGCGCATCGGTCCAGTCGGTGATGTAGACCTCGTGATTGGGCAGGAACGCTTCCACCGTGCCGCGCAGCAGCGTGGCGAAGTGGCCCGACATCGGCGCGACCAGCAGCACCTTCGGCTGCGGCCGGCGCGGCGCGCGCGGCATCAGACGCTGGAAATGCAGCAGCCGGCAGAACGGCCGCTCCCACACCGGCACGACGGCGACCGGAACGCGCTCGCCTTCCACCAAGGTCGAGGCGATGTCCCACACCGGCTTCTTGTAGCGGCGGGTCGAGCGTTCGAACAATTCCGCTCCCGCCGCCATGCTCTTGCCGTAGAGCGTGTGCGCGAGCGGATTGGCCGGGTTCTTGAAGAACAGCTTGGTGGCGTCGGCGGCCACCCGCGACGGATTGAGCGCGGCGTGGCCAAGCTCATAGAGCCAGTACATCGGCGTCGATGGGATGAAGCTATCGGTCGCGGGAAGCGCGGCCGCGCCCCCGAATTCGCCTATCGCCATCTCGCTTGTCCCCGGCCCACTCTGGCGTGATTGCTGCACTGCGAAAGCATGACTGTTTTTTGAAACAGCGTCAATCTAACGCATCAGACCTTTTCACCACCTTTACGTGGGAAATTATCCTAAAGTATCAAGGCCTTGGGCGTTACTCGCCGGTTTGCAGCAGGGTTCCATGGCGCCGGGCGCTGCCCAGGAGGAGGCCAAATGCAACGCAACCGGCGGAAAACAGCACCGCATTGAGCGCCAGCGCCTGCAGCATCAGGTCGGCCCGGAACGTGTGGTGGATCAGCAACTCGCGCATGCCCTCGAACACATAGGTCGGCGGCAGCGCCCACGCGATCCATTGCAGCCACACCGGCAGGACCGACACCGGATAATAGACACAGCACAGCGGCAGCAGCAGGAACATGAAGGTCCAGGCCAGCGTCTCGGCGCCGAGCCCGTTGCGCAGCAGCAGCCCCGCCACCAGGATGCCGATCGCCCAGCTCGTCAGCATGAGGTTGGCGAAGAACGCGCCGAGCGCGAGACCAAGCCCCCACAGATTGAAGCCGAAGAACCAAATCGCCAGCAGCGTCACCGGGATCATACCGATCGCGAGACGAATGAGACTCATGATGATCAGCGACAGGATGAATTCAGCCGGGCGCAGCGGCGACATCATGATGTTGCCGAGATTGCGCGCGTACATCTCCTCGAGGAACGAGATCGAGAACCCGAGCTGGCCGCGGAACAGGATGTCCCACAGCAGCACCGAGCCGATGAACACGCCGCCGGCCTGCACAAAGAAGCCGGCGTTCTGCTGGATGTAGGTCTGCAGGAAGCCCCACATCAGCATCTGCACCATCGGCCAGTAGATCAGGTCGAGAATGCGCGGCCACGACGAGCGCAGCAGATACCAGTAGCGCCGCACCATGGCGGCGACGCGATGCGGCGAAAACTCCATCGAGACTTCCATCACGGCACCCTCTGCTGCGCATCGCCACGACCGCGCGCGATATCGAGGAACACGTCCTCCAGCGTTTCGCGGCCATAGCGCGCCAGCAACTGTTGCGGCGTGTCGTCGTCGACGATCTCGCCCTTCTTCATCATGATGACCCGCTCGCACAGCCGCTCGACCTCGGCCATGTTGTGCGAGGCGAGCAGCACCGTGGCGTTGTGCGTGCGGCAATAGCGTTCGAGATGGCCGCGCACCCAGTCGGCCGTATCCGGATCGAGCGAAGCCGTCGGCTCGTCGAGCAGCAGCACCTCGGGATTGTTGAGCAGCGACTTCGCCACCGACACCCGCGTCTTTTGCCCCGCCGAAAGCTTGCCCGACGGCCGGTCGAGGATTTCGCGCAGATCGAGGTCGCTGGCGAGTTGGTCGATGCGGCCGGCGATATCCGGCACCGCGTAAAGATCGCCGAACACGCGCAGGTTCTGCCGGACGGTCAGCCGCATCGGCATGTCCACATAAGGCGACTGGAAATTCATCCGATGCAGGACACGATAACGCTGCCGCGGCATGTCCGCGCCGAGCACGCGCACGGTGCCCGAGGTTGGCGTCAGCAGCCCCATGATCGTGGCGATGGTGGTGCTCTTGCCCGCGCCGTTTCCGCCGAGCAGCCCGGTCATCGTCCCCGGCATCAGGCTGAACGAAATGCCCTTGACCGCCGTGGTGGTGGCATAGGTCTTCACCAGGCGATCGACAGCAATGGCAGATTTGACGGCTGCGTCCATGACCAAACCGGCGGATGGGCAAACAAACGGGATCGGGCTTGGCGAAAGATGTGGCGAGATGCCGCTGACTTGTCCAGCGTCGAATGGGCGTTTCTGGCATGCGCCGCGCCTCGTGACCGTTTCCGACCCCGCCAATCGCGCCTAGAATAAGCACCATGCCCTTGCTCGATCTCGCCGCCTCGCATCCGCGCCGCAATGTCCGCCTCGATACGCTGGTCCGCCTGCGCTGGCTCGCGATCGCCGGCCAGACCTCGGCGGTGCTCGGCGTCTATTTCGGTCTCGAATTCACCCTGCCGCTGTGGTCGTGCCTCACCGTCATCGCCCTGTCGGCGCTGCTCAACATCGCGCTGCGCGTGCGCTTCCACGCGACGCAGCGGCTCGAACCGGAGCGCGCGGCCTGGCTGCTCGCCTTCGATATCGCCGAACTCGCGGTGCTGCTGTTCCTCACCGGTGGATTGCAGAACCCGTTCGCGTTCCTGTTCCTCGGCCCGGTGCTGTTCTCGGCGACCGCGCTGCCGCCGCGCTACACCTTGATGCTCGGCGGCTTTGCGGTGCTGTGCGCCACCGTGCTGGTGTTCGCGCATTTCCCGCTGCCGTGGGACAGCAGCGATCCGCTGGAGCTGCCGCCGATCTACATGGTCGGCGTCTGGCTCTCGATCCTCCTGTCGATGGGCTTCATCGGCGTGCATGCGTGGCAGATCACCGAAGAAGCACGACAGCTCACCGATGCGCTCGCCGCAACCGAACTGGTGCTGGCGCATGAACAACACCTTTCCCAACTCGACGGCCTCGCCGCCGCCGCCGCGCACGAACTCGGCACGCCGCTCGCGACCATCACCGTGATCGCCAAGGAACTTGAGCGCGCGATCTCCAGCAACTCGCCGCATCGCGACGACATCCGCCTGCTGCGCGAACAGGCGCTGCGCTGCCGCGAAATCCTGGCGAAGATCACCGAACTCTCCACCAGCAACGAGCCGATCGACCGTTTGCCGCTGTCGGCGCTGATCGATGAAGTGGTCAATCCGCATCGCGATTTCGGCGTGGCGATCGACGTGCCGAAGCCGGACCCGGACGAGCCGCTGGCATCGCGCAATCCGGCGATCCTTTACGGCCTCGGCAACATCGTCGAGAACGCCGTCGATTTCGCGCGCGAGCGCGTCACCGTGAAAACCGAATGGACCGAGGACGAGGTGGCGATCACCGTCAGCGACGACGGGCCGGGCTTCGCCCCGGAAATTCTGGCGCGGATCGGTGAGCCCTATGTCACCAGCAAGCGCGGCCGCCGGATCGGCGACAAATCGGAAACCGCCGGCCTCGGCCTCGGCTTCTTCATCGCCAAGACCCTGTTGGAGCGCTCCGGCGCCATCGTCGCGTTCCAGAACCGGCCGCTGCCGCAGCGCGGCGCGATCATTCATATCCGCTGGAACCGCGACGATTTCGCGCGCCCCCTCGGTCTTGCTGCTTGATTTTTCGCGTGTTTCCGGCCCCGCCGGGCGCAGGCGCCGTAATTGTGCCACGGTGCCTTTCCACGCTAGATTGTTGTCAATTCGAGCTTTTCGATCACCCTTTCGATCACCTGGAGGAATGAAACGTGTCACTGACTGTCGCTGAAAGCGCCGCCGCCACCCCGCGCGAGCAGGTTCCGGCGGAACGCTCGCTGCTGATTGTCGAGGATGACAAGTCATTCCTGCAGCGGCTCGCCAAGGCGCTGGAGTCGCGCGGCTTCACCGTGACCACCGCCGAATCCGTCGCCGAAGGTTTGCTGCAGCTCGAACAGTCGCCGCCGGCCTTCGCCGTGGTCGACATGCGCCTGCAGGACGGCAATGGTCTCGAAGTGATCTCGGCGCTCAAGCGCCGCCGTCCTGATGCACGCGGCATCGTTCTCACCGGCTACGGCAACATCGCCACCGCGGTGAACGCGATCAAGCTCGGCGCCGTCGACTATCTCGCCAAGCCGGTCGATGCCGACGACGTGCTCGCGGCACTGCTGGCGCTCGATCACAAGTCGGTCGAACTGCCGGAAAACCCGATGTCGGCGGATCGCGTGCGTTGGGAACACATCCAGCGCGTCTACGAGATGTGCGGACGCAACGTGTCAGAGACGGCGCGGCGTCTCAGCATGCACCGGCGCACCTTGCAGCGCATCCTCGCCAAGCGCGCGCCGCGGTAGATTTCATACCGGCTCCCAATGCGTCATGGTCGGCACAAGGCCGGCCATGACGAAGAACTATCGGTAAATCTAAAACCCCTCGCCATACGGTCCGGTCGGGTCGATCAGCGACTGCAACCGCAAGGTTGCCGCGCGCGCGATCGTCAGCAGCATCGCCTTGCGCACGGATGCGCTCAGCCGATGCTCCGGCGCCTCGCATTTGATCTCGGCGCCGAACGCGTCGGCGACGATCAATCCGGTATCCGGCGGAAAGATCTCGCACGGCACGGCTTGCGTGGTCGCGAAGAACAGCCGGTCGCAGTGCTGGCGATAGTCCATCCATTTGTGATCGGCGCGGAAATCCGCGACCGACGACTTGATCTCGACGATCCAGATCGCGCCCTTGCGATCCACCGCCGCGAGATCGGCGCGGCGGCCCGATGCCAGCGGCAGTTCGCTCACGCAGGAAAAGCCATGCGCGGCAAGGAGCCGCGCGGTGCCGCGCGCCACCGCCAGCGCCGTTTCCGACTGGCGGCCGTCGACCGGGGCCTCGATGCGCTGCGACAGGCTCATCGCCGGCGCTCCGCCACGCGTTCGGGAAATGCCGCCGCCAGCCCTTCGCGGGTCGCGGGCAAAATCCCGCGCTCGGTGATGAGCCCCGTCACGAGCCGCGCCGGCGTCACGTCGAACGCATAATTCGCGACCGGCGAACCGTCCGGCACGATCCGCACCGCCTCGATGCGGCCATCACTGGTGCGGCCGGACATGACCGCCACCTCGTCGGCAGCGCGCTGCTCGATCGGAATCTCGGCAATGCCATCGTCCACGGTGAAGTCGATGGTCGGCGACGGCAACGCCACATAGAACGGCACATCGTTGTCTTTCGCCGCCAGCGCCTTGAGATAGGTGCCGATCTTGTTGCACACATCGCCACGCGCGGTGACGCGGTCGGTGCCGACGATCACCATGTCGACCAGACCGTGCTGCATCAGATGGCCGCCGGTGTTGTCGGGAATCACCGTATGCGAGACACCGTGCCGGCCGAGCTCCCACGCGGTGAGCGAGGCGCCCTGATTGCGCGGCCGCGTCTCGTCGGCATAGACGTGCAGCGGAATGCCCTTGTCATGCGCCAGATAAAGCGGCGCCGTCGCCGTGCCCCAATCCACGGTCGCGAGCCAGCCGGCGTTGCAATGCGTCAGCACATTGACGCGTTCGCCCGGTTTCTTGCGCGCGGCGATCGCCTCGATCAGCCGCAAGCCATGTTCGCCAATGGCGCGGTTGATGGCGACGTCCTCGTCGCAAATCTCGGCCGCACGTTTTTCGGCAACGGCCAGACGCTCGCCGCGCGGCTGGTTGCGCACCGCCGCCATCATCTCGTCGAGCGCCCATTTCAGGTTGATCGCCGTCGGCCGCGTCGCCAGCAGCACGCGATAAGCCGTTTCGAGCGCTTCGTCGGAGGCATCCGCGCGCAAGGCGAGCACCATCCCGTAAGCCGCGACTGCGCCGATCAGTGGCGCGCCACGTACCAGCATCGAACTGATGGCCTGCGCGGCCTCGTCGCGCGAGGTGAGCCGCACCGTGCGGAATTCATGCGGCAGCACGGTCTGGTCGATGACGCCGACCGCGCCATCGGCCTCGACCCAGATGCTGCGCATCGGCTTGCCGTTGACCTTCATCAGATGAGCCTTAACGCCGATTCCCGGCGTCGCAAAGCCCCGGTGTTGCCCCGCGCTTTGCCTCTCCCGATGCGGAAACGACCATGCTAGGAGGGTTCCATCTGCGAGGGACCACGACAATGACGATCGACTACGAGAAGGAATACAACAATCGCGCCCGCGTGCCTGAGCACCAGCAGATTTTCGACGGCTGGGCGCGTGATGCCGCCGCCTATCGCGCAGCGCGGCCGAAGGCCGAACTTGGCATCTCCTATGGCCCCTCGCCGCGGCAGATCCTCGATATCTTCCCCGCCGACGACGCCGATGCGCCGCTCGCCTTGTTCATCCACGGCGGCTGGTGGATGTCGCTGCATCCGTCGAGCTTCAGCCACATGGCCGCCGGTCCCAATGCGCGCGGCGTGACGGTCGCCGTCGCCGGCTACGACCTCTGCCCGGACGTGACCATCGCGCAGATCACCGATCAGATCCGCAACGCCTGCCTCCTGCTCTGGCGCAAATACCGCAAGCGCTTCGCGGTCTACGGCCATTCCGCCGGCGGACACCTGACAGCGTGCATGACGGCCACCACCTGGAGCACGCTCGATGCCGATGCGCCGGCCGATCTGGTGCCGGCGGGTTATTCGATCTCCGGCGTGTTCGACGTCGAGCCGCTGCGGCACACCAGCATGAACGCCAATCTTCGCCTGACCGAGACATCGGCGCGTCTGATCTCGCCGATCCACTGGCCGGTGCCGCCGGGCCGCACCCTCGATGCCGTGGCCGGCGCACTGGAATCATCGGAATTCCTGCGCCAGAGCCAGGAGATCGCAAAGACATGGGGCGGTGTCGCGCACACCCATTATGCGGCGATCGCCGGCACCAATCACTTCACGGTGCTGGCGCCGTTCACCGATCCCAACAGTGGCATGACCGCTCGCGTCAGCGAGCTCGCGCGTCATCCGCAAGGCGTATCGCGGCGCTAAGGGGTTACAGCCAGAAGCGGTAGACGAATTCCGCCGTCAGCACCGCGCCGAACACGATCACCATGATACGGATGATCCGGCGCGGCAGGATGCGCGCGACCCATGAACCGATCAGCCCGCCGCCCATCGCGCCGACCATCAACGCGAGTGTCGAGGGCCACGGCACCGCACCCTGCGCGACATAGATCAGGGTCGCGACCGCGCTGTTCAGGCTGGTGATCAGGTTCTTCGCGACATTGGCTGTACGATAATCGCCGCGAGTCGCGACCGACAGCACGCCGAGCATCAGGATGCCGACGCCGGAGCCGAAATAGCCGCCATAGAACGACACCGGCAGCACGAATTTCACGCTGGTGACATCCATCGACAGGGCACGGCCGTCTCGCTCCGCGCGGGCGCGAATCCATTCGGCGATCTGCCCGGAATAAGCGAACATCAGCGTGGCGAAGCCGAGCAGCAGCGGCACGATCAGCGCGAACACGCGCTCCGGTGTCGCCATCAGGAGACCGGCGCCGACCGCCGCGCCGAGCACGGACGCAACGACCAGCCGGACAAAACCCCGGTCGAGCGGCGGCAACACCTTGCGATCCGCCAGCGCGGCCGCGAAATTCGAGGGGACCAAAGCGACATTGGTGGTCACGGCCGCCGTGATCGGCGGCATGCCGAGCGCGATCAACACCGGGTAAGTGACCAGCGACGCTCCGCCTACCACCGCCGCAATGACCCCGGCGGCAACACCGGTCAACGCCAGCAAGCTGATGTGGAGGAGATCCATCGTGCATGGCCATACGCATTGGCCATCGGCGTGGCAAGCACCCTGACGAGGTGATCGCGGAATGACAGACACGCCGGCGCAGCATGGCCGCAGACAACAAAACGCCCGGACCGGCCGCGCCGATCCGGGCGTTAAATGAAGCGGCGGTGGGTTAGAAGAACGCCTGAATCCCGGTCTGCGCGCGGCCGAGGATCAGCGCGTGGATGTCGTGCGCGCCCTCGTAGGTGTTCACCGTCTCGAGGTTACACATCACGCGCATCACGTGATACTCGTCGGCGATGCCGTTGCCGCCGTGCATGTCGCGGGCGAGGCGGGCAATATCCAGCGCCTTGCCGCAGTTGTTGCGCTTCATCAGCGAGATCGACGGCGGCGCGGCGCGATGGTCTTCCAGCATGCGGCCGAGCCGCAGCGCGCCGGCGAGGCCGAGCGCGATCTCTGTCTGCATGTCGGCAAGCTTCTTCTGCACGAGCTGATTGGCGGCGAGCGGCCGGCCGAACTGCTTGCGGTCGAGCACATACTGCCGCGCCTGATGCCAGCAGAATTCCGCCGCACCCATGGCGCCCCAGGCAATGCCGTAGCGCGCATTGTTGAGACAGCCGAACGGACCGGCGAGACCCTTGATCTCCGGGAACATGTTTTCTTCCGGCACCACGCAGTCTTCCAGCACGATCTGGCCGGTGATGGACGCGCGTAGCGACAGCTTGCCTTCCAGCTTCGGCGTCGAGAAACCCTTGGTGCCGCGATCGACGATGAAGCCGCGGATCTTGCCGTCGAGCTTGGCCCACACCACCGCCACATGCGCGGCCGGCGCGTTGGAGATCCAGGTCTTGGAGCCATTGAGCTTGTAGCCGCCGGCGACCTTCTCGGCGCGGGTGATCATGCCGCCCGGATCCGAACCGTAATCCGGCTCGGTCAAACCGAAGCAGCCGATCATCTCGCCGGTGGCGAGCTTCGGCAGATATTTCTTGCGCTGCGCTTCCGTGCCGTAGGCGTAGATCGGATACATCACCAGCGACGACTGCACCGACATCGCCGAGCGATACCCTGAGTCGACGCGCTCGACTTCGCGGGCGATCAAGCCGTAGGAGACATAGCCGAGGCCGGCACCGCCATATTCCTCCGGCACCGTCGGACCGAGCAGGCCGAGCGCGCCCATCTCCTGAAACATCTCGGGATCGAACCGCTCGTCGCGATACGCGGTCAGCACGCGGGGCATCAGCTTGTCCTGCGCGTAGCCGCGCGCGGTGTCGCGCACCATCTTCTCTTCTTCGGTCAGGTCATGCTCGAGATCGAGCGGGTCCTCCCAGACAAAGGCAGAATCCTTGAGACTGACCACCTTGTGTTCGGTGTGCTTTTCGGCCGCCTGCGACATGGGATGCTCCTCGCTGTCCTAACCCTGGGTGGATTATAGCCCAGTGCAGAACCGGGCAAGAGAGAAATTTTAAGCTTGAAATATCTAGCCTAAAGGAACTGGTGTTTCAGGCTCTTAGCCCTGCCGGGCCGCGATACCTTCGGCGATCGCAACAGTGCGTCCGGCCATTTCCGCGTGCATGCGCTCGACCATCCGGCCGCCGATCTGCACCACGCCCTTGCCCTTGTTCTCGGGCTTCGCGAACTCCGCGATCATGGCGCGCGCCTGCGCCACCTCGTCCGGCGCCGGCGAGAACACGGTGTTGCACGGCGCGATCTGGTTCGGATGGATCAGCGTCTTGCCATCGAAGCCGAAGTCGCGGCCCTGCTCGCATTCGCGCACAAAGCCATCCGCATTGGCGATGTCGTTATAGACGCCGTCGAGCACGTCGATGCCGCCGGCATGCGCGGCCATCACCGCCATCGACAGCCACGCCAGCATCGGCGCGCGGCCCGGCACCTGCCGCGCTCGGGTCTCCTTGGCGAGATCGTTGGTGCCGAGCACGAAGCAGGACAGGCGCGTTTCCGAATCCGCGGCCGCGCCGCCCAGTTCCTCGATGTTGAAGATCGCGCGCGGCGTCTCGATCATCGCCCAGACGCGGATCCTGAGATCGGCATGGCCGTCGAGCAGCCGCTGCCCGACCAGTTCGAGCTGCTGCGCGGTTTCGATCTTCGGGATCAACACCGCGTCGGGCTTCGCCTGGATCACCGCCGTCATGTCGTCGGCGAACCACGGGCTGCTGATGGCATTGGTGCGGATCACCACTTCGCGCGGACCGAAGCCGCCGGCGGCCACCGCATCGACCACCTGCTGGCGCGCTGCGGCCTTGGCATCCGGCGCCACCGCGTCCTCGAGATCGAGGATCACGCCATCGACCGGCAACGACTTGGCCTTCTCGATCGCGCGGGCATTGGAGCCGGGCATGTAGAGGACGCTGCGGCGTGGACGAATGGTCATGAAACTCCCCTGCGGTGGCGCGGCATGCTACCGGCGACGCGCACGACATGCCACTGTCATGACCATGACCGCTAGAGCCATGACCGCTGCTGCGTCCAAAGTCTGGCTCGCCGGCATCGACGGCTGCCCCGGCGGCTGGCTCGTCGTTCTGATTGAGCCAGACGGCGACGCTTACGAGATCGCCTTCCATCGCGAGATCGCCGATGCCCTGCGCATGCCGCAGCAGCCGGCCGTCATCGCCATCGACATGCCGATCGGCCTGCCCGAGCGCGGCGGCATTGGCGGCCGTGCCGCGGAGAATGCCATCCGGCCTTTGCTCGGCGCGCGGCAGTCCTCGGTGTTCTCGGTGCCGCCACGCGCGGCGGTGGAAGCAGAGAACTATGCCGACGCCTGTGCCCGCGCGCTCGCCGCGTCCGATCCACCGCGCAAGGTGTCAAAACAGCTCTTCAACATCGCGCCGAAAATCCG
Organism: Pseudolabrys sp.; assembly: GCA_019635575.1. Lineage (GTDB taxonomy): Bacteria > Pseudomonadota > Alphaproteobacteria > Rhizobiales > Xanthobacteraceae > Pseudolabrys. The sequence goes on from JAHBZF010000020.1 coordinate 25,289, forward strand.
CGCGCTGGATGCAGTGTTGCGCAACGACGCGTCGCTGCGTGACCGTTGTCACGAGGTGCATCCGGAACTCGCGTTCTGGCGACTCAACGGCGAGCGTGCGCTGACGCAGCCGAAGAAAATCAAGAGCCGGCCGCATCCCGCCGGGCTCGCGCAGCGGCGCGCAATCCTTGCCGCCGCCGGACTGCCGGCCGCTGTCCTCGATGCCGCGCCGCCCAGGACCGCGCAGCCCGATGATCTGCTCGATGCCGCCGCCTGCGCCGCCATTGCCCGGCGGATTCATCAGGGATTGGCGCAACCATTCCCCGATCCCCCACCGAAGGATGCCTACGGATTGCCCATGGCGATATGGGCCTGACTGTGCCAAATGGCGGCCCATCGAAGTGAGCAGCGAGGTTCCCATGCCGTTTCCCAGCCGCCTGATCGATGGTTATCGCGCCTTCCTCGTCAGCCGCCTCCGCAAGGAACAAGCGCAATATCGCGAGCTTGCCGATCGCGGCCAGTCGCCGGAAGTGATGGTGATCGGCTGCTGCGACTCGCGTGTGTCGCCGGAAGTGATTTTCGACGCCGGCCCCGGCGAGCTGTTCGTGGTGCGCAACGTCGCCAATCTGGTGCCGCCCTATGCACCGGACGGCAAGGCGCACGGCGTGTCCGCCGCGCTCGAATTCGGCGTGGTCGCGCTGCAAGTGAAACACATCGTCGTGCTCGGCCACGCCCAGTGCGGCGGCGTCAAGGCATTCGCGGAAGACAGCGCGCCGCTGACGCCGACCGACTTCATCGGCCAATGGATGACGCTGATGGCGCCGGCCGCCGACATCGCCGGCCCGCGCGGCGACCTGTCGCTCGGCGACTACATCACACAGTTGGAGCAAGCCAATGTGGTCAACAGCCTCAACAACCTGATGACGTTCCCGCGCCTGCGCGAGCGCGTCGAGCGCGGCGAGACCTCTCTGCACGGCGCTTATTTCGGCGTCGCCGCCGGGAAATTGTGGGTACGCGACGACGCGAGCGGCACGTTCATGCAGGCGGCGGCCGACGACTACACGCGCATGTTCGCGACGCCGCGGTTTTAGATGCTCTTCTTTCTTCCGCTTGCGGGAAAGGGAAAGAAACAGCGATACCGTCGCACTCGCGAGAACGCGCGACATAAAAAATGCCCGGCACATGGCCGGGCATTTTGTTATCGCAGACAGGCGATCGCCTGATCACGCCGCTTTGCGCTTCGCCTCGATCAGCTTGCGGTTGACCAGCACCTCGGCGATCTGGATCGCGTTGAGCGCCGCGCCCTTGCGCAGGTTGTCGGAGACGACCCACATCTCGAGGCCGTTCTCGACCGTGCCATCCTCGCGGATGCGCGAGATATAGGTCGCGTCCTCGCCGGCCGCCTCATACGGCGTGACGTAGCCGCCGTCCTCGCGCTTGTCGATGACGAGGCAACCCGGCGCCGAGCGCAGGATGTCGCGCGCCTCGTCGGCCGAGATCGGCTTCTCGAACTCGATATTGACCGCTTCCGAGTGGCAGACGAACACCGGCACGCGCACGCAGGTCGCGGTCAGCTTGATCTTCGGATCGAGAATCTTCTTGGTCTCGGCGTCCATCTTCCACTCTTCCTTCGTGTAGCCGTCCTCCATGAACACGTCGATGTGAGGAATGAGGTTGAAGGCGATGCGCTTCGGAAACTTCTTGTTCTCCATCTCGTCGAGGGTGAACACCGACTTGGTCTGCGAGAACAGTTCGTCCATCGCATCCTTGCCGGCGCCCGACACCGACTGATAGGTCGCGACCACGACACGCTTGATCTTCGCCTTGTCGTGCAGCGGCTTCAGCGCGACGACGAGCTGCGCCGTCGAGCAGTTCGGATTGGCGATGATGCCCTTCTTCGTGAAGCCCGCCGCTGCGTCGGCGTTCACTTCCGGCACGATCAGCGGCACGTCCGGGTCCATGCGCCAGGCCGACGAATTGTCGATCACGACCGCACCCTGCGCCGCGATCTTCGGCGACCATTCCTTCGACACGGAGCCGCCGGCCGACATCAGGCAGATGTCGACGTCGGAGAAGTCATACGTGTCGAGCGCCTTCACTTTCAGGGTTTTGTCGCCGAACGAGCATTCCGTTCCCTGGCTTTTGCGCGAGGCCAAAGCGACGACCTCGTCGGCGGGAAATTCCCGCTCCGCCAGAATGGACAACATCTCGCGACCGACATTACCGGTCGCGCCGACGACGGCGACCTTGTAACCCATTGTTAACTCTCCGAAAAAATTTCCCGTTCCGGTAAGACGACCGGCAACAGGACGGCAGCGTATCTAGGAGAAAATCTGTGGAAAGACAACGGGAAGCTGGTGTTGGGCCAGCGGGTGCCGGCAATGCGTCGGGCGTTGGGTTCACGGGGTTTTCACGGGGAGCCGAGGGACGGGCTGAATGCCGTTCCGCGCCGGCAACCACCGATTCAAGATCCGATTCATGACCGGATCACTGACCGGATCGGGGGCCGAAGCGACCTGTCCTCGGCCTTTTTCCAGGGACTTGCCTATTGCAGCGGGCTGGCCGCCGTCGCCGCCTTTGCCGCCTATATCGCCGATCCACCGCGCGTCATCGCCGCCGCCGAGCCGGTCGTCCAATCGCAATGGACCGACGTGGAACGGCCGTTTCCGGCCTTTGCCCTGCCGATCCCGGAAGCCGGCGAGGCGCCCGAACGCTATGCCATCCAGCGGCACACCGGGGGCGGCGGCCGCAAGGATATCCTGATGCGCGGCGAGCCCACGACCGACGCGCCCTATCTGCAACTGGAAATCTACCGGCCGGGCGCGGAACTGGCCGACTTCGGCAAGCCCGCCGACGAGATCATGGCGCGTGCCGGAGCACTCGGTGTCGCGCGCGGCGTGACGCCGGGCGATGCGCTGCCGACCAAGTTCGGCACCTTCGCCACCGTCACCTTCGCGGTTGGCGGCGAGACGCCGAAAGCCTGCACCGGCTTCGCCCATACGGACAGCGAGCCACGGCTGCAGATCGCCGGGCTGTTCTGTCAGCCGGGCGACGTGGCGGTCGACCGCTCCGTTCTCGCCTGCGCGCTCGACCGGCTGACGCTGGTCGCCGCCGGCAGCGATCCGAATATCGGCGCGCTGTTCGCGCGCGCGGAGCGGCACCGCACGTTCTGCGGCCAGCGCAATCCGCTGATGGCGCCGACGCCGAAATATCAGACGCTGTGGAAAGCGATCGAGCAGAAGCAGCGCGCCGCGGGGCGCTAGACGCCATCGCCGCAATAGAAAGAAAAGGGCGCGCCGACAGCGCGCCCTCTTTGTTTGAGCATTCGCGAAGACCCGATCAGCTTCCGTAGTTCTTCGCCAGATAGTCCTTGATCGCCTTGGCGTCCGCGTCCTCGATCGGCGCGCCGTAGACCTTGATCATCTTGTTGACCTCGGCATCCCACAGCGCCGCGTTCGGATACGGCGAATTCATCAGCACGTAATCGAGGCTGTGACAGGCGGCGCAATTCGCCTCGACCTTGTCGAGACCCGGCGCCTTCTTCAACTCCACCGGTTTCTCGTCAGCGAACGCCGGGACCGCAAACGCCGCAACGAGAGCAGCAATAGCAACTGTGCGCATGATGTCTCTCCCTTATGCGACCGTGAGCGAAACGCTCTGGATGACGTTGTGATGATAGCCCGGCGGATTGTGGATCAGCTTGGCGGTCTGCGTCTGGCCGATCGCGTTGGTGGCCCGCGCCATCACCGTGATCTTGCCTTTGCCTTTCACCGGCAGGCTGAACGTGCGGAACGCATAACGGCCGAGATCTTCGCCGAGCTTGGCCGGCATCCAGGACTTGCCGCCGTCGAACGACATCTCCACCGTCTGGATGCCGTAGCCGCCGTCCCACGCGATACCGCCGACCGGCGTGCCGCTTTTCACCTTCGCGCCGTCGGCGTGACTGGAGATCAGCGAGTTCACCACCATCTCGGTGATCGGCGTGTTCACTGCCGTTTCCTGCGACACGAAACGCGCGACCAGCGGGAATTTGCCGAGCGGAATGCGATAGGCGCCCGCCATCCAGAAATTCTTGTCGGGCGTCGTCACGGCCTTGATCGAGTTGATGTGCTTCATCCAGTAGGTGCCGGTCCAGCCCGGCACGATGATGCGCGCCGGCGCACCATTGAGATGCGGCAGCGGCGCGCCGTTCATCTCGTAGGCGATCAGCGTCGTGTCCTCCATCGCCTTCCACACCGGAATGCTCTTGATGAAGTCCGGCGTCTTGTCGAACGGCGGTCCGTCGGCGCCACCGAGCACAACCTCGATCGCTTCCTTCTTGATGCCGGCTTTCGCCAGCACGTCCTTGAGCCGCGCGCCCTTCCAGCGCGCGCAGCCCATGGCGCCGTAGCCCCATTCGACGCCCGGCACATGCGGATCGAACAGACCGCGCCGGTTGCCGGAGCACTGATTGACCGCAACCACCTCGACCGCGGGCATCGCTTTCAGATCATCGAGGCCGATTTGCAGCGTGCCATCGGCACCCTCGCCGCCGACGTCGATCTTCCACGTCTTCGGATCGATCTCGGGAATGTCGGAGAGGTGATAGCGCACGAAGAACGCATCGGTCGGCGTGATCGCCGTGCGGAAATATTCGATCGGCGTTTCATAATTGGGGGGCCGATAGCTGAGCTTGATCAGCGGTTTTTTGCCCGGCAGCGCATCGAGGATCGCATTTTGTCGCACGCCCTGCGGCAATGCGGGCGGCAGATTGAGCGGCGCCGCCTCGGCGGTGTCGCCCAGCAAGGGCAAGGCCCCGCCGGTCGCCAGCCCCAGCGCCGCGAGACCCGCGCCACCGAGAAATCCGCGCCGGCTCGCGGTCAGACTTTCTTCTCTAAAATCCCCCTGTGATTGCGATGTATCCTGAACAGCGTCGTGCGCACGCTCCGAATCTCTCCCGAGCTTGAATCCAGCCATGACTTGCTCCCTTTAGCTCCGCTCCCGGAGCCCCGACCCGACCCACCGCGTCCCGGTGTGCCGTTTTGTCGCAGGAAGCCTAGACCTCAGAAAATTATTTCACAATTGGCCTCTTGCCGCCTTCTACCGAGAAGGAACGGTATGTGGATGCCCTGCGCGGCAGGAGCTTATTGCGCGAACGGATTGCGGAAGCCGCCCCGGCTCGGCGTCGCGCGCTGCGGAAACGCGGCCTCCAGATAATCGAGAATCTTGTCGCGGTCGGCGGCCTCGGGAGCCGGCATGCCGTGCTTCGACACCATCAGGCTGATGGATTCGTCCCACTGGCGGCGGTTCATGCCTTGCTGCGCCACCAGCTTGAAGCCGTGACACGCGGTGCAGGCATAGAACGTGTCGTCACGGTTGGGGCCTTGCGGGAAATCCTCCGGCGCCTCATCACGCGACTGTGCCGAGGCGGGAAGAGCGGCGAGCATGATCGCGGCGAGCATCGCCGCCGCGATCGTCACGATCTGCCGCGCCGGACGCGCGGCAGCTTTCCGGTTCATGGCACGCATGATCAGCCGACCAGCACCGCGACACGGTGCATGGCATTGCCGCCATAGCCCTGCGGATTCCAGAAGCCGGCGAGATGCGGCTGCATCACACCCTTGGCATCGGTGCCGCGCGTCCAGATTTCGTAATAGCCGTCGGCCGGCAGTTTCACGGTCGCGGTCCAACGCTGCCAGTCGTACCGGTTCTTCGGCTTCTCCAGTTTCGCCCGCGTCCAGGTCGCACCGAAGTCGGTCGAGACGTCGACCTGCTTGACGAGCAGATCGCCGGCCCAGGCCGCGCCGCGCAGCTTGATCTCCTTGGTGCCGGCGGGAAGCTTGGTGCCGTTCGCCGGGCTGGTGACGATCGAGCGCACCGGCATCGATTCGAGAATGCGGAAGTTCGCCGGATCGCCCTTCGCGCCCGGCACCATCGGCTTGATGGCGACGCGATAGGAGAACTCGGTCATGCCCGGACCGTCGTGCTCCTTGTCACGGATCCAGATGCGGTTCAGCCACTTCGCCGACACCGAACCCGGCCAGCCGGGAATGAACAGCCGCACCGGACCGCCGTGGATATTCGGCAACGGCTGACCGTTCATGGCGAACACGATCAGATTGTTCTCGTCCATCAGCTTGCCGATCGGCACGCCGCGCGACACGGTCGGCTTGCTGGCATCGCCGGAGAGATGCAGATCGCTGCCGTAGTGGCCGGAGAATTTCGCCGACGGCTTGAGGCCCGCGGCCTTCAGCACATCGCCAAGCCGCACGCCGGTCCATTCCGGACAGCCGGCGCCGCCATTGGTCCACTGGTTGCCGCGCGCCTGCGGCGTGAAGAACGAGCGGCCGTTGCCGCCGCATTCCAGCACCATGCGGCGCGTCACCGGCTTGAACTTCGCTTTCAACTCGCCGAGCGTCAGCGTCACCTTGTTGTTCACTTCGCCGTCGATGACGAACGACCACTTGTCCGGTTCCTTCGCCGCGTCCGGGGTCTGGCCGTTGTTGCGCACGAACAGCTTGTCGGTCGGCGTCGTGTCGTCGTCGAGCAGATGCTCCGGCGTCTCCGCCACCAGTGGCCGGTCGCCGAGCACCACCAGCTTGTCGTTCTTGCCGGGGAACTGGAGATATTGCGGACCCTTGGGCGCAGCACCGGGTGCCGCGCCGCCGGCCGGCGCCCCTTGCGCCATCGCCGCCGGGATCATGCCGCCGGGCATGTTCGCCGCGAACGGGATCGCGCCGCCCACGGCCGCTCCCATCGCCGCCAGACCCGCACCACCGAGAAAACCACGCCGGCTCGGGCCGGTCTCGCGGCCGAACACCACGGCATCGGCGCGTTCCGGATCATTGTCATACAATTCGTCGATCAAACGCTCCTGCGGTCCGGACCGGGGTCCAGACAAAGTCGATTCAGACATGGTCGCTCCCTTTCAGCTCCGCGTCCGGAGCCTTGTGCCGATGCCCGCATCCGGGCATCGCGGTCACGCTAGTCCCGCCGAGGGGGTCCGCACAGTTGCGTTATCGTCGCGGGGCACGCGGAACGATGCCCGAACGGGACCGTTGCCTCTCTGCCGCAGCCGGCAATCCCGTTCGGCGGCGGCCGAAATGGAGATTCCCCTTTGCGGCGCCTTGCCTTAAGGTGCGGCCAACACTCTGGGGATTCTGGCGAGGAATAGAACGATGACGATCCGGCGCTTTCCGATGATTCTGGCAGGGCTTGCGGTGACGGCTTTCACGGCCGGGACGCTCCTGTCCGCGCCCGCCGAGGCGGCGCCGAAACAGCGCTATCTCCGCAACGACGGTACCGTGGTCCGCTGGCAGGACGAGAACGGCCGAATCCGCACCCGCATCATCGTGCAGAAGCGCTCCTATCTCGACGCCGGCACCAACGTGGTGCGCGGCGAGCGCAAATATACCGATTATGTGATGCCGCCGACTCATTCGGTGGTGCCGGAAGCGATGCGCCGCACCGCCGCGGACCGTGCCTCGGAAACCATGCCGGGCCCGTTCGACCTGCCAGGCAAGAACAATCCGCGGCAGTGGTGATCGCAACGATCAAACCCGTTTAAAGAAAAAGGCCGGGTCACCCCGGCCTTTTTTGTTGAGTGATGTCTGGTGAGCCTCATCCTGAGGAGCGATCCCCCATGGGATCGCGTCTCGAAGGATGAAGGCCCGCCTCATGGTTCGAGACGCCGCGCATAGCACGTCGAAGACGCGCGTGAACGCGCTGATGCGCGCGGCTCCTCGCCATGAGGACTAAGCCGCCTTCTCGATCTCCTCGATGATCGCGTCGCCCATCTCGCGGGTGCTGACGGCCTTGCCGCCGGACGCGATGTCCGCGGTGCGCAGGCCGCGCGCCAGCGCCGCCGAAATGGCCTTCTCGATCAGATCGGCCTCCGCGCCGAGATTGAACGAATAGCGCAGCGCCATGCCGAACGACGCGATCATCGCGATCGGATTGGCCAGCCCCTTGCCGGCGATATCCGGCGCCGAGCCGTGCACCGGCTCATACAGCGCGCGGCGTTTCTTGGTCTTCGGATCGATGTCGCCGAGCGAGGCCGACGGCAACATGCCGAGCGAGCCGGTGAGCATCGCCGCAACGTCGGAGAGAATGTCGCCGAACAGATTGTCGGTGACGATCACGTCGAACTGCTTGGGATTGCGCACGAGCTGCATCGCGCCGGAATCGGCGAGCTGATGCTCCAGCGTAACGTCCTTGGCCTCGCGCTGATGCGTCTGGTTGACGACCTCTTTCCAGAGCACGCCGCTCTTCATGACGTTGTTCTTTTCCATCGACGTCACCTTGTTGCGGCGCTTGCGCGCCAGCTCGAAGGCGACGCGGGAAATGCGCTCGATCTCGTAGGTGTCGTAAACCTGGGTATCGACCGCGCGCTTCTGCCCGTTGCCGAGATCGGTGATGGTCTTCGGCTCGCCGAAATAGACGCCGCCGGTCAGTTCGCGCACCACCATCAGATCGAGATCGTCGACCAGCTCGCGCTTGAGGCTCGAGGCATCGGCCAGCGCCGGATAGCAGATCGCCGGACGCAGATTGGCGTAGAGCGCGAGGTCCTTGCGCAACCGCAGCAGGCCCGCTTCGGGCCGCACCTCGTAGGGAACGTCGGCCCATTTCGGTCCGCCGACCGCGCCGAGGATCACCGCATCCGCGGCCATCGCGCGATCCATGGTCTCGTCGGTGATGGCGACGCCGGAGGCGTCATAGGCCGAACCGCCCACCAGGCCGTCCTCGGTCTCGAACCGATGCGGGCCGCGCTTGTTGAACGCCGCGATGACGCGCTTCACCTCCTCCATGACTTCGGGGCCGATGCCGTCGCCGGGGAGAAGAAGCAGTTTGTAGGTGGCCATGATCGCCTCTGAACACGCTGTGCCGTTGAAATCCGGGCGGATTGCTAAAACGCCCGGCCCGCAATGGCAAGCAGGCAGCGATGCGACAGCAGCCCAAAGGCAATAGGCATTGGAGCAATCTCTCTCCGTTCATTCCCGCGAAAGCGGGAATCCAGTCTTAAGCGTGGGTCCCCGCTTTCGCGGGGACGAACGGAGAAGGGCGAAAGCTACGACCCGCTGAACCAGTTGTAGCCCTGGTCTTCCCAATAGCCGCCCATGTCCTTGTTGGTGACATGAAGCGAGACCACATGCTTCGGGTTCTTGAAGCCGAGCTTGGTCGGGATGCGGATCTTCATCGGATAGCCGTACTTCACCGGCAGGATCTCGTTGCCGTATTTGAAGGTCATCTGCGTCTGCGGATGCAGCGCGGTCGGCATGTCGATGGTGTTGGAATAGCCCTCGGCACAACGGAACCAGACATATTTGGCCGTCGTATCGGCGCCGATCCGCTTGAGGAAATCCGATAGCCGCGCGCCGGTCCACGAGCCGATGGCGCTCCAGCCCTCGACACAGATATGCCGCGTGATCTGCCGCTCCTGCGGCAGCTTGTAGAGGTCTTCGAGCGTCCACGGCGTCTTGTTCTCGACCAGCCCGCCGATCTCCAGCTTGTAGCTCTCGCCGTTGACCACGGGCGCTTCGTCCTCGCCGTAATAAGCGTTGAACGGGAAGTCCGGCGTGATCGCGCTTTCCGGATAGGTCGGCGCCAGCGTGTTCGGATTGAACAGCGCGGCCTGCACGCCGTCATTGAATTCGGAAATCTTGCGCAGCACCCGCTCCGCCGTCGGGCCATCGACGATGTCGCAGCCGGTCAGCAGCGTCAGCGCGCCGAGGCTCGCCGCGCCGCGCAGGAACTGGCGACGCGCCGGATCGGGCATCAGCTTCGCTGCGTCCTTGATGAGAAGCGTTTTGTCGACACCGGGGATGAGACGAATTTTGCGCATCTCTGTTCTCCTCAACGACCGGTGATCATGGCGCGCAGACTTTTCGGCACCAGCAAAGCAAGCAGCACATGCACGACCAGAAAGCCGACGATGGTCGCCATGGCGAAGAAGTGCACGTAGCGCGCGGTGTCGTAGCCGCCGAACAGCGCGGTGAGCCATGACAGTTGCACCGGCTTCCAGATCGAGATGCCGGAGAGCACGACCACGATACCGGCGAGAATGACGACGATGTACATCAGCTTCTGCACCGCGTTGTAGCGCGTCAGATCATCGTGCGAGAGCCTGAAGGTCAGCGCCTCGCGCACCGTGCCGAACACATCGCCGATCCGGATCGGGATCAGCTTGCTGCGGAAGCGGCCGCCGGCGACGCCCAGGGCGAGATAGATCAGCCCGTTGATCGCCAGCACCCACATGGCGGCGAAGTGCCAGAGCAGCGCGCCGGCGAGCCAGCCGCCGAGCGTGATGCTGCGCGGGAAGTCGAACTCGAACAGCGGCGACGCATTGTAGATCTGCCAGCCGGACATGATCATCACGATCATGGCGACGGCATTGATCCAGTGGGTGATCCGCACCCAGCGCGGGTGGATCAGCGGCCGGTCGCGGCGCGTCCCGGCATCCGTCTCGATGGCGGCACTGACACTCATGGTTCGCCTCTCCCTGCTGCGTGCCCGATTATACGCGACGGGCCGGCGCTGCGGATGCCTGCCACCGGCCCGATCACGCAGTCTTTATTGCCGGATCACTTCTTGCCGTCCATCTTGCCACCCATGCCATCCTTCTTCATGGCATCGGACTTCATCGCGTCGGACTTCATGCCGTCCTTCTTCATGGCGCCGCCACCCATGCTGTCCTTTTGCATGCCGTCCTTCTTCATCGCGTCGTTCTTCATGCCGTCGGATTTCTGCATCCTGTCGCCACTGCTCATGCCTTGCGCCGACGCGGCCGGCACGGCCGCGAAGAGAGCGAGCGCGGCCAGCGGAGCCAGCCAAAGGCGCGGACGAGACTGAATCGGTGTCATGACAATTTCTCCCTAGGTTGCGATGCGAACGAGCCTGCATCGTGTCTTTGCGGCACCATCCTTACCGGCCGTCGCCAACACGGTCGCCTCAGCTTTCCGTGTGCCCGACATCGCGCCGCCGTCACGCCCGCGTGAACGCGATTTGCATCTTGCGGCGCACTCGTGCAGGACTCCGCGTCCAACGGCCGGCAGCGGGAGTGCACAGAATGTCGAAAACCTCGTCGGGACATTTCTTCGAGGACTTCACGCTCGGCCAGACCATCGTCCATGCCACGCCGCGCACCGTCACCACCGGCGACGTCGCGCTTTATAACGGCCTGTTCGGCGCGCGCTTCGCGGTGCAGTCGTCCGACGCCTTCGCCGAACGGATCGGCTATCCGCGCGCGCCGATCGACGACCTGCTGGTGTTCCATGTGGTGTTCGGCAAAACCGTGCCGGACATCTCGCTCAATGCGGTGGCCAATCTCGGCTACGCGGACTGCCGCTTCCTCAAAGCCGTCTATCCCGGCGACACGCTGAGTGCGACCTCGGAGGTGATCGGCCTGCGGCAGAACTCCAACGGCAAGACCGGCATCGTCTATGTGCGCTCACGCGGCTTCAATCAGGACGGCGCCGAGGTGCTCACCTATGCGCGCTGGGTGATGGTGCGCAAACGCGACGAGAACGCGCCCGCGCCGGGCGATCAGGTGCCGGAGTTGCCGAAAGCGGTCGAGGCCGCCACGCTTGGCGGCGCCTGTCCGATCCTCAACGCCGCCGCCTATAACGATGCGCTCGCCGGCAGTCCGCATCGCCATGGCGATTACGCCGCCGGCGACAAGATCGATCATGTCGACGGTATGACCGTCGAGGAAGCCGAACACATGATCGCGACGCGGCTCTATCAGAACACCGCGCGCGTGCACTTCAACCAGTATTCGGAATCGCAGGGACGGTTCGGCCGCCGGCTGATCTATGGCGGACACGCGATCTCGCTGGCGCGCGCGCTGTCGTTCAACGGGCTCGGCAATGCGTTTCACATCGCCGCGATCAATGGCGGGCGGCACGTCGCGCCGCTGTTCGCCGGCAACACGGTGTTCGCGTGGAGCGAGGTGCTCGCCACCAAGACGTTGCCGGGCCGCAACGACGTCGGTGCGCTGCGACTGCGCACGATCGCGACCAAGGATCGTCCGTGCGGCGACTTCCCGGCCAAGACCGCCGACGGCGACGACCCGGCGGTCATCCTCGAACTGGATTACTGGGCGCTGATGCCGCGGTAAAAAATCCCTCATGGTGAGGAGCATCGCGTCAGCGATGCGTCTCGAACCATGAGGGCACTACACTGTCCTCATCCTTCGAGACGCGGGCGATAGCGCGTCGAAGACGCGCGTAAACGCGCTGACCGCCCGCTCCTCAGGACGAGGTAAAGCGCGTTACTCCGTCACCACGCCGCAGGCGATGCGGTCGCCGGCGTCGCCGGCCGGATCGGTCTTGTTGTCGTCGGCCTTGGCGTGAATGACCAGCGCCGAGCCATCCGCATCGAACACCGAGTTCGGCTGGCCCTTGGCCAGCGTGATCATGGCGTTGAACACCTCGACCTTGAGATCGCCGTTCTGCGGCACATGCAGGTTCGGCATATCGCCGGCATGCGCGCCTTCCGCGGATTCGAGGCCATGCTTGTGGCTCGCCGGATTGAAATGACCGCCGGCGCTGGTGAACGGCGCTTCGCACTTGCCGACCGCATGAACGTGGAAGGCGTGCTCGCCCGGCTCGATGCCCTTGACCGAGAGGCGGATCAGCACGCCGTTCTTGGTCTGGGTCAGATTGGCTTCGCCGACTTCCTTGCCGCTCTTGTCCTTGAGCACCGCCTTGGCGATCGCCGGGCTCTGCGCCAGAGCGGGCGTGGCAACGGGCGCGACGGCAGCGACCATCACGGCAGCAGCGGCCGCGACAGCAAGGGGCCAGGCAACCTGGCGATTGATCGTCATGACATTCTCCTGAATGAAAAGGACCGGTCGCGGCGCGACGTCCTCCAAAGCAACGGGTATCAGTCTATCAGGTTCCCCGAAGTTCCGCCCGCGCCGCCCGGCTGCGGCGAAGCGGCGCGCGCCTTGGTCAACGGCGGTTTGGTCAAGGGACGCAGCGGCTCGTCGCGGTCCTGCAGGTGTTCCACCAGTTCGCGGGCATAGGGCGGCAGACCGTCGAGATTGCGCACGCAGATGGTGAGATCGCGCACCGCCCAGGCGTCGGCGATATCCACCACCCGGATCGCCATGGTCTTCACCGCGCGCAACGCGGTCGAGCGCGGCACGATGCCGACGCCGACATTGAACTCCACCACCCGGCAGACGGTCTCGAAGCTGCGCAACTGCACCCGCAGCCGCAGCGTGCGCCCCAGCTTCGCCGCCTTGTCGGCGAAGAACCGCTGCGCCGCGCTCTGCCGCTCCAGCCCGACGAAATCGTGCTCGAGGATTTCCTCGAACGACACCGTATGCCGCCGCGCCAGCGGATGCCGGTCCGGCACCACCAGCACGAAACGGTCGCGGCGGAACGGAAACCGTTTCAGCCGCCCGGAATCGACCGTGCCGGCGACGATGCCGATATCGGCGACGCCTTCGGCGATCAGGCCGACGATCTCGTCCGACAGCCGCTCCTCCAGATCGATGCTCACATGCGGATGCGTCGCCAGGAACGACGACAGCACCTCCGGCAGAAATTCGGTCAGCGCGTTGGTGTTGGACATCAGCCGCACCTGTCCGGCCGCGCCGCCGGCATAGGCGCCGAGGTCCTCCCGCAGCCGGTCGGCCTGGGCGAGAATGGCGCGGGCATGCTGCAGCAAGGTGCTGCCGGCGTGGGTCGGCGTCACACCCTGACGGCCCCGCACCAAGAGCGGCGCGCCCAGCGCCTCCTCCATGTTGCGGATGCGGGTCGAGGCCGCCGCGAGCGCCAGATTGGCCCGCTCCGCCCCGTGGGTGATGCTGCCCGCCTCGACCACATGGCGAAACAGCCGCAAATCCGCGAAATCGAACCGCATGGCGCGCCACCCTTCGTCTTTTGCCTTCGCAAGAGGCGAAGGCAAACTACATAAAACACTAAGTTCGACAGCCAAACGACCACTTGGAGCCGGTTTCCTTTCGCTGTACACGAAGTTTGGAATGATCGCAAAAGAGCGGGGCCCGGCTTCGGCCGGAACCGGCGCGATTGCGGTTCCGTTGCCGTTCAAGACGTTCTTCAAGCGCGGGGTTGCAGGCCGTTCCGGCCGCTTCGCCGCCCTGATGCCGGAGCAACCCATGGCCGAAGCCAAGACGTCCTCACCGGGGTCCGTCGCGCGACCGCTGTCGCCGCACCTGCAAATCTACCGCCCGATGCTGACGATGATGATGTCGATCGTGCATCGCATCACCGGCGGCGCCCTGTTTGTCGGCACCGCGATCGTCGCGTGGTGGCTGATCGCCGCCGCGTCCGGCCCGAACGCCTACGCCACCTTCGAGTGGGTGATGGGCTCGATCATCGGGAAGCTCGTCCTGTTCGGTTACACCTGGGCGCTGATCCACCACATGCTCGGCGGCATCCGCCATCTGATCTGGGACATGGGCGCGGGCTTCGGTCCGCAGGAGCGCGAATGGCTCGCCGCGGCGACTCTGGTCGGCTCGGTCGGCCTGACGCTGATCCTCTGGGTGGTCGGCTACATGATGCTCGGAGGCGTGCGATGAGCGGCGAGAACCGTAACGACATGCGCACGCCGATGGGACGCGTGCGCGGCCTCGGCTCGGCGCGTTCGGGCACGACGCATTTCTGGCATTCGCGCGTCACCTCCGTTGCCTTGGTCCCACTGACCATCGCCTTCGTGGTGATCGTTGCCATGCTGATCGGCCGCAACCACGCCGCTGTGGTGCAGATCCTCGCCTCGCCGGCGGTGTCGATCCTGCTGATCCTGTTCCTGGCGGCGAGCCTCTATCACATGTGGCTCGGCATGCAGGAAATCATCATCGACTACGTGCACGCCGACGGACCGAAATTCGCCGCGCTGCTCGCCAACACGTTCTTCTGCTGCATCGTCGGCGCGATCTGTTTGTTCGCGCTCATGAAGATTTCTTTCGGAGTGTAATCATGGCTGGTAACGGCAACGGCGCGGCCGCGCCCGGCATCGGCGGCAAGGCCTATCCGATCGAGGACCACACTTACGACGTCGTCGTGGTCGGCGCCGGCGGCGCCGGTCTGCGCGCGGTGGTCGGCTGCTCAGAAGCGGGGCTGCGGACCGCCTGCATCACCAAGGTGTTCCCGACCCGCTCGCACACCGTCGCGGCGCAAGGCGGCATCGCCGCCGCGCTCGGCAAT
>JAHBZF010000200.1 GCA_019635575.1 Pseudolabrys sp.
CGGTGATGAATTTGCGGAACAGCTCGCCGTATTCCGCCGGCGGACGCGGCAGGAACGGCGACCCGAAACAGGTCGAGAATTCCGGCTGCACGCCGACGAGACCCTTCTCGGTGCCCGCGACCTTGGCGGTGTAACCCGACAGGTAGTGATACATCGCCTGCGCCGGCGTCAGCTTGGCGATCGGCGGCATCACGCCGAACGCATCCGCCGTGAGGAAGATGACATTCTTCGGATGACCGGCGCGGCCGGTGCGCGACGCATTCGGGATCGACTCGAGCGGATAGGCCGACCGGGTGTTCTCGGTCTTGCTGATATCGGTGTAGTCCGGGATGCGCGTCAGCGGATCGAAGCCGACGTTTTCCAGCACCGCGCCGAAGCGGTTGGTCGCGTCCCAGATCTGCGGCTCGGCCTCTTGCGAGAGATTGACGGTCTTGGCGTAGCAGCCGCCCTCGAAATTGAAGATGCCGTCCTTCGACCAGCCGGTCTCGTCGTCGCCGATCAACGTGCGGGCAGGATCGGCCGAGAGTGTGGTCTTGCCGGTGCCGGACAGACCGAAGAACAGCGCGCTGTCGCCGTTCGGACCGACATTCGCCGAGCAGTGCATCGGCACGACGTTCTGCGGCGGCAGATAGAAGTTCAGCGTCGTGAACACAGACTTCTTCATCTCGCCGGCATAGGACGAGCCGCAGATCAGCACGATCTTGCGGGTGAAATCGATCGCCACCATCGTGTCGGAGCCTTCGCGGCCGCCATGACGCTTGGCGTCCGGCTTGAACGACGGCAGGTCGATGATGGTCATGTCCGGCACGTAGCTCGCAAGCTCGGAGACTTGCGGGCGGATCAGCAGCGTGCGGATGAACAGCGAGTGCCAGGCGAGTTCGGTGAACACGCGGGCCTTGATGCGATAGGTCGGATCGGCGCCGCCGTAGAGATCCTGCGCGAACAGCTTCTTGCCTTTGCAGTGCGCGAGGAAGTCCGCGTACAGCGTGTTGAAGTGCTCCTGCGAGAGCTTGCGGTTGCCGTCCCACCACACGCTGTCGCGGGTGAGATCGTCGACCACCGTGTGCTTGTCCTTCGGCGAACGGCCGGTGTGATGACCGGTTTCCGCGCACAGCGCGCCGCCCGCGACGATCGACGCTTCGCCCGCCGCGATCGCATGTTCGTACAGCGGCGCGTCGGTGAGATTCCAATGAATCTCGGCGAGATCCTTCAAACCGAATTTGTCGGCGCCATAGGCGCTGTTACGCAGACCAGTCTCTTTCACGAGATAACCCCTCCATTGCCGCGCGCGGCGCGCACCGGCAGCAAAGCCTCAGCGGCGGATTATAGCCCCTCACCCCGGAAGCGGCGCGACCATAGTGTCAGCGCCCCATGATGGGAAGCGAGGAATCCGTCGCAGGGTGTTCCACACCTGCATGGCTTCAAACCCACCATTTTGCGCTGCATCAATGCGGGCCGGCAGGTTTTGTCAGGGAAACCAATATGGGCGCTGGCTGGCAGTCCTCTGGAACACGGATTCCGCCGCGATGCAGCACGGCCGTTAACCACGGCGTGAATCCGCCTCCGGCACCGTCGTGCGCGCCGCGGCCGCCAGATCCTTGAGCACCTGCCGCAACAAGCCCGGTGCCGTGATCCGCCGCGGAAACGGCAGGCGCAGTGCGATCCCCTCATGCTGCAGATCGAGCCCGTCGGGGTCGCAGCCGACGCAGCGCCATGGCGCGTCCGGGGCGCCCAGAAGCCGCGTCGCATAGAGACGGCAGGTGTCGGCGTGATCGGCATTCATATGCGCGACGACCTCGGCCTCGGCCGCCACCAGCGGCGCGGCATCGGTCAGATCGGTCAGCAGATCGCCGGCGGACAGATCGACGATCCGGCCAAATCCGGCGACGAGGTGCGCCCCGCTCATCTGCATCCGATAGATCGCGAAATCGGCGAAATCGACGAACATCTGTGCATCCGGCTGGCGATCCAGATAGCGGCGGCGATCCTGCTCGTCGTCGGAAACGACCATCCGGCCGGACACGGAAATCCGCGCGCCTTGCAGCGGATCGCCGGCGCCGGGCCGGCCGCGATCGTCAAGCAGCAGCGCGGCACGCGGGTCCGCCAGCAGGTTCTTGGTGTGGATCGCGAGCCGCGACAGCAGCAGCAGCGGCGCGCCGTCGGCGGCCGTCGCTACATTGACCAGCGAGCAATAGGGGTCGCCCGCGCCGGGCCGCACCGTTGCCAGAGCCCCGGATCGGGACGCGCGCAGCAGCGTCCGCGCGGTCTGGCGGGCATCGAAGGCGGGTGGCTGAGACGGAGTGCCGGACATGACAGGCTCATTAACAAAACGGAACAAAAGCCGAAACCACCGGCTTAGAGGGTTGATTAAACCCCCAAAGCTCCTAGTTGTTGCAGGATAGTCACATTTCGGCCCACGTTTGCGGGCTCATCGCCGACGGGAACCCGTCACCGCTTTTTTTGCACAGGGGCATGTATGCCGACCATCGCACTCGTCGACGACGACCGAAACATTCTCACGTCGGTGTCGATCGCACTCGAAGCCGAGGGCTATCGCATCATGACCTATACCGACGGATCGTCCGCGCTCGACGGCTTCAAGACGTCGCCGCCGGACCTCGCC
>JAHBZF010000201.1 GCA_019635575.1 Pseudolabrys sp.
AGGAAGCCGCCGAACCAGCCGTTGCCGATGTGATACGGCAGCGACATGCCGGTGTAGCGGATGCGGGTCGGGAACAGTTCGACCAGCATCGCCGCGATCGGGCCGTAGACCATCGTCACGAAGATGACGAGGATGGTCAGGATCACCACCATCATCGCATGATTGATCTTGGCCGGATTGGCGGCGGCGGGATAACCGGCGGCGCGGATCGCGTCGGTCATCTGCTTGGTCAGCGCATCGCTCTTGGCCTTGGCTTCGGCAGCCGGGAGGCCGGTGAGGTCGACGCCCTGGATCGTGTTGTTACCGATCTTGATCGACGCCAGCGTGCCGGTCGGCGCGGTCTCGTTGTGGTAGTTCACCGAGTTGCGCGCCAGGAACGACTTCACGACGTCGCAGGACGTGGTGAAGCTCGCGGTGCCGACCGGGTTGAACTGGAACGAGCACTTGGCCGGATCGGCCGTGACGGTCACCGGGGCGCGCTCCTGCGCCGCGACGAGGTCAGGGTTGCCGAACTTGGCGAGCGCGCCGAACAGCGGGAAGTAAGCCAGCGCCGCGATGAGGCAGCCCGCCATGATGATCGGCTTGCGGCCGACGCGGTCCGACAGCCAGCCGAAGAAGATGAAGAACGGCGTGCCGATGAGCAGCGACGCGGCGATCAGAATGTTCGCCGTGGTGCCGTCGATCTTCAGCGTCTGGGTCAGGAAGAACAGCGCGTAGAACTGACCGCAATACCAGACCACGGCCTGACCGGCGGTGCCGCCGAGCAGCGCGAGCAGCGCCACCTTGGCGTTTTTCCACTGGCCGAACGCTTCGGAGAGCGGCGCCTTAGAGCCTTTGCCTTCCGCCTTGATCTTGGCGAAGGCCGGCGACTCTTGCAGCGACAAGCGGATCCAGATCGACACCGCGAGCAGGATGATCGAGATCAGGAACGGCACGCGCCAGCCCCAGGCCGCGAACGCTTCCGGCGACATGCTCAGGCGCAGGCCGAGGATGACGAGCAGCGACAGGAACAGACCGACGGTCGCCGTGGTCTGAATCCACGACGTGTAATAGCCGCGGCGGCCCTGCGGCGCGTGCTCGGCCACATAGGTCGCGGCGCCGCCGTACTCACCGCCGAGCGCGAGGCCCTGCAGCAGGCGACAGGCGATGAAGCCGATCGGCGCGAGGATGCCGATCGTCGCATAGCCGGGCAGCAAGCCGACCACGAAGGTCGCGATGCCCATGATCGTCATCGTCACGAGGAAGGTGTATTTGCGGCCGATCAGATCGCCGAGACGGCCGAAGAACAGCGCGCCGAACGGACGCACGGCGAAACCCGCGGCGAAGCCGAGCAGGGTAAAAATAAATCCGGCGGTTGGATTAACCCCGGAGAAGAAGTTGGCCGAAATGTTCGCCGCCAGCGAGCCGGCGAGATAGAAGTCATACCACTCGAAGACGGTACCGGCGGAAGACGCGATGATGACGCGCTTCTCCTCCCCGGTCATCGGCCGCACCTGAGCGGTGGCGGCAGTTGCTGTCGACATACGATCGCTCCCCCTTGTCGGAATTGGGCTCCCCCGTTTCGGGTGTCGGCCCAAGGTAAAAAACGGTAACATTGAGCGTTAACGCCGCAGTATTAGACTTTTGACCAAATATTCGCTCTAACCACATGAAAACTAAGAACAAAATTTTGTGCATTGCAAAATGCAATCTGCCGAGTGGTTTTTTCTATAAGTGAGAAACACTTGCGCGGTTTTTTGCGCGCTTTAAAAATTGCTGCAGAGTGGCGGACGGCGCGCGATCGCGTGACGTGCCGCGTTTCCCCAAGCAGGTGTCGATTGTGCAAAGCAACGATGTCTATCGTCTGGTCATTGCCGACGACCATCCGTTATTCCGCGGTGCGCTGCGGGAGGCCGTGAACGGCCTGTTTGAAAAAGTCGACATCACGGAAGCCGGCACCTTCGACGATGTCTCGGCACTGCTCGATCAACGCGGCGATATCGATCTCGTCCTGCTCGATCTCACCATGCCGGGCGCGCGCGGTTTCTCCGGCCTGATGTATCTGCGGGCGCAATATCCCGGCGTTCCGGTGATCGTCGTGTCCGCGAATGACGATCCGGTGGCGATCCGCCGCTGCATGGATTTCGGCGCGTCCGGTTTCATTCCGAAGACACTGGGCGTCGACGAGATGCGCGACGTCATCGCGCGGATTCTCAAGGGTGGTGTCTGGACGCCGCCGGACGTCAATCTCGACAGCAAGGCCGACGTCGAGATGAGCCAGTTGATGGCGAAGATGGCGACGCTGACGCCGCAGCAGGTGCGCGTGCTGATGATGCTGTCGGAAGGGCTGCTCAACAAGCAGATCGCGTTCCAGCTTGGCGTGTCCGAGGCGACGGTGAAAGCGCACGTCTCGGCGATCCTGCAGAAGCTCGGCGTCGACAGCCGGACGCAGGCGGTGATCGCCGCGGCCAAGATCGAAGCCGGTCACTGGCAGCAGAATCTCGCGCTCGAATCCTGATCGGTGGAGCGGGAGATCTTCTCTCTCTCTCTCTCTCTCTCTCTCTGAGCCTCATGGTGAGGAGCGCGCCGAATCGCGTCGCGCTGTGGCGCGC
>JAHBZF010000202.1 GCA_019635575.1 Pseudolabrys sp.
GCGACCGGCAAGCGCAAGAACGCGGTCGCCCGCGTCTGGATCAAGCCGGGCGCCGGCAAGATCATCGTCAACACCCGCCCGGTGGAGCAGTTCTTCGCCCGTCCGGTGCTGCGCATGCTGATCCAGCAGCCGCTGGTGACGGCCAACCGGCTCGGTCAGTACGACGTCGTCTGCACCGTGTCCGGCGGCGGTCTGTCCGGCCAGGCCGGCGCGGTGCGCCACGGCCTGTCCAAGGCGCTGACCAACTTCGAACCGGATCTGCGTTCCGCGCTCAAGCGCGGCGGCTTCCTGACCCGCGACAGCCGCGTCGTCGAACGCAAGAAGTACGGCAAGGCCAAGGCCCGCCGGTCCTTCCAGTTCTCGAAGCGCTAATCGCGTTATCGGTTTCGATCTCCGGAAAGGGGCGCTTCGGCGCCCCTTTTTCTTTGTGCGTTCCGTTGGCTATTTGCCGACAGTTTTCAATAAAAGCCGCCGATTTCCACAAGCCTTCGACAAATCCCATCCCCTAGATGTGTGACCGCCACGGCAGGCCCGCGTGGCAGCAGGGATGATCGTGGCTTCCGTCTTGTTGGTGAGTTCGACGTTCAACGTTCCGACGCTGTTGCTGGTTGGCATGGCGGTCGCGGCGTTGCTCGGTCTGTTCATGCTGCTGATCTGGTTGCAGGATCGCGCCATGCGCGCGCTTGCCTGGTGGGGCGCGGCGTATCTGATCGGCGGCGCGGCGATGGCGCTGTGGAATGCGCCGGACGACTGGCCATTCCCGACGTGGATGCCGGGCGCGCTGCTGTTTCTCGCCTGTGGCATCGTCGTCAACGGCGTGCGTGTCTTCCATCGCCGGTCGCTGCGCTATCTCGGCGCTTATTTCGGTCCGGTCGCGTGGTGCGGCCTCACGCAACTGCCGGGGTTCGAGGATGGTAGCGGTGCGCGCCTGATCGCGGGCGCGGTCATCGTCGCGGCCTACACCTTCCTGATCACGTTCGAGCTGCGGCACGATCGCCGCAAGTCGATGCGGCTCGCCGGCCCGCCGTTCCTGGTGCCGGTAATCCACGCGACGATTTTTCTGCTGCCGGTCGCGCTGAACGAGATGTTTCCGGGGCCGATGCGTGAGGCATTCGCCGGCATCTGGTTTCAACTGTTCGCCATCGAGACGATCCTCTATGCGGTCGGCACCGCGTTCATCGTGCTGCTGCTGGTGAAGGATCACCATGTCCAGATTCACAAAACCGCGGCATCGACCGATCCGCTCACCGGGCTGTTCAACCGGCGCGGTTTCCACGAGGCGGCCACCCAGTTGCGCGCGCGCGCGGCGAAGAAGCGCGAGCCGGTGAGCGTGCTGATGTTCGATCTCGATCATTTCAAGTCGATCAACGACCGGTTCGGCCATGCGACCGGCGACGACGTGATCCATCGCTTCGCGCGCACGGCGGCCGACAGCATGCGCGCCGATGACATCGTCGCGCGTCTGGGCGGCGAGGAGTTCGCAGCCATCGTTGCCGGCGGCGAGGAGGTGGCGGCGCTGATCGGCGAGCGCGTGCGCGGCAATTTCCAGACGGCCGGCACACATTTCAACGACATCGCCATCAACGCCACGGTCAGCGTCGGCGCGGCCGTGACCCGCGACAGCGCGCTCGACCTGCATGCGCTGCTCGATCGCGCCGACGCCGCGCTCTATCAGGCCAAGAAGGGCGGGCGAAACCGGGTCATGGTGGCGGCGGAGCCGCAGCCGCATCCGGTGGCGCGGCATATCGCGGCGGCGCGGGCGGCGAACCTGCCGGTGGTGCACTCGCCGTCGCTGGTGCCGGGCAGCCCGATCGACAGTCCGGTTCCCGCGTGAGCGGCGCCAGCCGATCAAGGGTCTGTTTACCAATCGCGCGCACACTTGCGCGATCATGTCCCGTGTGCCGGCTCAACCTTCGGACTGGGGCGACCTGACGCTGGAGCGTCAGGCGGCGAGCGCCGGTTGCGCGCTGGCCTGTTCGTTCTCGTCATCGGACGAGTTCTACGCCGACATCATCCATGAGCGCCGCGCCGCCGGCGTCTATGGCGTGCCGTGGTACCGCACGCCCGCCGCGGCGGTCTGCGCCGGCGTGGTGGTGCTCGCCCTGGCGTTGCTCGCCATCTGATCCGTTTCCCTTGAAACGAAACGGGGCGCCCTCGCGAGCGCCCCGTGACGTGTTGCTGTCCGCTCGCGCGATCAGCCGGAATAGTACATGTCGTACTCGACCGGATGCGGGGTGTGCTCGAAGCGGATCACTTCCGTCATCTTCAGCTCGATATAGCTGTCGATGAAGTCGTCATCGAACACGCCGCCGGCTTTGAGGAAGTCGCGATCCTTGTCGAGGCTCTCGAGCGCTTCGCGCAGCGAGCCGCAGACCGTCGGGATCTTCTTCAGTTCGGCGCGCGGCAGATCATAGAGATCCTTGTCCATCGCATCGCCGGGGTGGAGCTTGTTCTTGATGCCGTCGAGACCCGCCATCAGCAGCGCGGCGAAGCAGAGATACGGATTCGCCAGCGGATCGGGGAAGCGCACTTCGACGCGCTTCGCCTTCGGGTT
>JAHBZF010000203.1 GCA_019635575.1 Pseudolabrys sp.
GTAAGCGTGGATCGTCGTCATGAAGCCCTTGTCGATGCCGATGGCATCGTTGAGCACCTTGGCGACCGGCGCGAGGCAGTTGGTGGTGCAGGAGGCGTTCGACACGACCAGATGATCCTTGGTCAGCTTGTCGTGGTTGACGCCGTAGACCACCGTGAGGTCGGCGCCGTCGGCCGGGGCGGAGACGAGCACGCGCTTGGCGCCGGCGGTGAGATGCGCCGAGGCCTTGTCCTTGGACGTGAAGATGCCGGTGCATTCCAGCGCGATGTCGACGCCGAGATCCTTCCACGGCAGCTTGGACGGGTCGCGCTCGGCGCTGACCTTGATGGCGCCGTTGCCGACGCTGATCGTGTCGCCCTTGACCGTCACTTCGCCGGGGAAGCGGCCGTGCACGCTGTCGAAGCGCAGCAGGTGTGCGTTGGTCTCGACCGGGCCGAGATCGTTGATGCCGACCACCTCGATATCCTTGCGGCCGTTTTCGGCGATGGCGCGCAGGACGTTGCGGCCGATCCGGCCAAATCCGTTAATGGCGACGCGAACAGTCATGTGTCTAATCCCAGCGTTGTCGAACCCGTCATGACCGGGAAAACCCCAGCCACCCACGTCCAGATATGCAAGCGGGAAGACGTGGATGCCCGGCGCGGGGCCGGGCGTGACACCAAGAATGCGTTCTCGGCGCGCCTTGCTATCACTTCTTCCCGAGCTTGCTCAATGCGGCTTGTGCAACCGCCTCGGCGGTAATGCCGAAGTGCTTATAAAGCTCTTTATAGGGTGCGCTGGCGCCAAATCCAGTCATGCCGACGAAGATGCCGTCGGAGCCGATAATGGCGTCCCAGCCCTGCCGGATGGCGGCTTCGATGCCGATTTTCACTGGCGCATCGCCGATCACGGCGTGGCGAGCGGCTTCGGGGGCTTCCGCCAGTAGTTCGAACGAGGGGACCGAAACCACCCGCGACGAAACGCCCTTCTCGTCGAGCAGGGCCTTGGCTTCCAGCGCCAGCGAGACTTCCGAGCCGGTGGCGAAGAGCGAGACCTGGGCCTTGCCGGAGGCGGCAGCGACCTCATAGGCGCCGGCGGCGCAGCGGTTCTGCGCATCGGCGGTGCGGCGGAACTGCGGCAGGTTCTGGCGGGTGAGCGCCAAGACGCTCGGCCGGTCGCGGTTTTCCAGCGCGAGCTGCCAGCATTCCAGGGTCTCGACCGCGTCGGCCGGGCGGAACACCAAGAGGTTCGGGATCGCGCGCAGCGCGGCCAAGTGTTCCACCGGCTGATGGGTCGGGCCGTCCTCGCCCAGCCCGATCGAGTCGTGGGTCATGACATGGATCACCCGCTCGCCCATCAGCGCGGCGAGGCGGATCGACGGACGGCAGTAGTCGGAGAACACGAGGAACGTGCCGGAATAGGGGATGACGCCGCCATGCAACGCCATGCCGTTCATGGCGGCGGCCATGCCGTGCTCGCGGATGCCGTAGTTGATGAAACGGCCGGAGAAGTCGCCGGCGTTGATCGCCTTCATCGACTTGGTACGGGTGTTGTTGGAGCCGGTGAGGTCGGCGGAGCCGCCGATCATCTCCGGCACTGCCGGCACCAGGGCTTCCAGCGCGAATTCCGAGGACGCGCGGGTGGCGATGTCCTTCGGCGTCGCCGCCAGCGTCTCCTTGGTCTTGCGCACTGCGTCGGCGAGTGCCTGCGCCGGCAGGTTGCCGCGCATGCGGCGGCTGAATTCGTCGCGCTGACCGGCATCGAGCGCCGCGAGCTTCTTTGACCACGCGGTACGGGCCGACTGGCCGCGCTCCGCGACCTTGCGCCAGTCGCCGAGAATGTCGGCCGGCACCTCGAACGGCGCGGCGGTCCAGTTCAGGTTCTTGCGCGTCGCGGCGATTTCCTCGGCGCCGAGCGGCGAACCGTGCACCTTGTTGGTGCCGGCCTTATGGGGAGCGCCGAAGCCGATCGTGGTCTTTGCGGCGATCAGCGTCGGCTTGTCGGACGTGCGTGCCTTCTCGATCGCGGCGGCGATCGCCTCCGGATCGTGGCCGTCGATGCGCGTCGTCGCCCAGCCGCTCGCCTCGAAGCGCTTCTGCTGGTTGGTGGAATCGGCCAGCGACACCGCGCCGTCGATGGAGATCGAGTTGTCGTCCCAGATGACGATCAGCTTGTTGAGCTTGAGGTGCCCGGCCAGCGAGATCGCCTCCTGGCTGATGCCCTCCATCAGGCAGCCGTCGCCGGCCAGCACATAGGTGTGGTGATCGACCAGCGCGTCGCCGAAGCGCGCGTTCATCAGCCTCTCGGCCAGC
This sequence comes from Pseudolabrys sp., assembly GCA_019635575.1. Taxonomy (GTDB): domain Bacteria; phylum Pseudomonadota; class Alphaproteobacteria; order Rhizobiales; family Xanthobacteraceae; genus Pseudolabrys. The sequence goes on from JAHBZF010000203.1 coordinate 2,292, forward strand.
GCCATGCCGACCGCATTGGCCAGCCCCTGCCCGAGCGGCCCGGTGGTGGTCTCGATGCCAGCGGCGTGGCCCCACTCAGGGTGACCCGCGGTCTTGGAGCCGAGCTGGCGGAAATTCTTGATCTGCTCC
>JAHBZF010000204.1 GCA_019635575.1 Pseudolabrys sp.
AGAGCCAGCCGTAATTCACGTCGCGCATGATGCTTTCGACGGAATTGAAGGCGAGCGTCGCGTGCGGCGTGTAGTGCATCGCCAGCACGATGCCGGTGATGATCTGCACACCGAGCATGAACGAGAGAATGCCGCCGAACGTCCACCAGTAATTCAGGTTACGGGGGGTCGGATAGGCAATGAAAGAGGAATGGACCAGACCGGCGATCGGCAGCCGGCTCTCCATCCATTTCATGAAGCCGCTCTGCGGCTGGTAGGTCGAATGTCCGCTCATGCTCGAACCTTCAGAAATGTTATTCGCGGATCAGCCGATCCGGATCTTGGTGTCGGTGAGGAATGCGTAAGGCGGCACAGCGAGATTGAGCGGCGCGGGGCCCTGACGGATACGGCCGGAGGTATCGTATTGCGAGCCATGGCACGGGCAGAAGAACCCGTCGTAGTTGCCCTGGTGAGCAAGCGGAATACAGCCGAGATGGGTGCAGATGCCGATCAGGACGAGCCACTGGTCGTGGCCTTCCTTGACGCGGGACTGGTCGGTTTGCGGGTCCGGCAGCGAGGCGAGGTCGACGCTGCGCGCCTCATCGATCTCTTTCTTGGTCCGATGCTCGACGAAGATCGGCTTGCCGCGCCAGAACACCTTGATCACCTGGCCCTCGGCGATCGGGCTCAGATCGACCTCGATCGGCGCGCCGGCGGCGATCGTCGAGGCGTCGGGATTCATTTGCGAGATGAGCGGCACCAAAGTGGCCGCGCCGCCGACCGCGGCGACCGCGCCGGTGGCGATGTAAAGAAAGTCGCGGCGTGAGTGGCCCGCGGAAGACACGGTCGTCACAGGTTTGACCCCCTGCTGTTTTGAGGCCATCCGCGGCTCGGAAACCGGAAGAACCCTGGGCTGGGAGCCCAAGGTCCGCAGAGCCTGGACCCCACGGAGCGACGAATGGATCAACGCCACAACCCCGCTCGGAGCGGGTGCGGTAGTTGATAACGGTTCTATTGGCACCCTTGCGGTGCAAGAGCAAGCCGGTTATCCGCCCCATTCCCTAACTTTGCCCAAAAGTTGCATAACTGCCCCCAACGCGCGGTTTTTGGGCCGTTTCGCCGCAGCCGTGTCGGGCGGCCGGATTGTCCAAACCCATGCAGATCGCGCTCTACCAGCCGGACATTCCGCAAAACACCGGAACGATTCTGCGGCTGGCCGCCTGTCTTGGGGTGACTGCGCATATCATCGAGCCGGCCGGCTTCCCGATCACCGACGCTGCCTTCCGCCGCGCCGGAATGGACTATCTCGATCGGGTGACGATCAACCGGCATGTGACCTTCGCCGCGTTCGAGACCTGGCGGCAGGCTCAAGGTCATCGCCTGCTACTGCTGACCACGGCCGGCGCGATGCCTTATGCGGACTTCGTCTACCGCGCCAACGATATCCTGCTGCTCGGCCGGGAATCCGCCGGCGTCCCGGAGAACGTCCACGCCGCCGCCGACGCCCGGCTCACGATCCCGATGCAGTCCGGCTTGCGCTCGCTCAATGTGGCGGTGGCCGCCGCCATGGCACTAGGAGAGGCGCTTCGACAGACCCATGGATTCCCGACTTGAGCGTTTCCGATTTGAGGAATCCCGACCGGCAGCTCGCAAAATGTCTAAACTCGCCAGCATGACCTCCCCGCTCCCCGATCCCGCCGCCCTCGACCGGCTCAAGACCACCGCCCGCCAGTGGTTCGAGGCCCTGCGCGACGACATCTGCTCGGCGTTCGAGGCGCTGGAGGACGACCTGCCGCAGGGCGCGCCGTTGTTCGACCGCGCGCCAGGCCGATTCGTGCGCACGCCGTGGCAGCGCAAGGACCACACCGGAAATCCGGGTGGCGGCGGCGTCATGTCGATGATGCACGGCCGCGTGTTCGAGAAGGTCGGCGTGCATTGCTCCACCGTGCACGGCGAGTTCTCGCCGGAATTCCGCAAGGAGATTCCCGGCGCCGACGCCGATCCGCGGTTCTGGGCCTCCGGCATCTCGCTGATCGCGCATCCGCAGAACCCGAATGTGCCGGCGGTGCACATGAACACCCGCTTTGTCGTCACCAGCAAAGCCTGGTTCGGCGGCGGCGCCGATCTCACGCCGGTGCTCAATGCGCGGCGCACGCAGGACGACAAGGACACCCTCGCCTTCCACGCGGCGCTGCGCGACGTCTGCGACCGGCACGCCGAGGTCGCGCCGTACGAGAAGTTCAAGACCTGGTGCGACGAGTATTTCTGGCTCAAGCACCGC
>JAHBZF010000205.1 GCA_019635575.1 Pseudolabrys sp.
GCGCAAGGTCTACGACCAGATGCCGGAGCCGCGCTACGTCATCTCCATGGGCTCCTGCGCCAATGGTGGTGGCTACTACCACTATTCCTATTCGGTGGTGCGCGGCTGCGACCGCATCGTGCCGGTCGATATCTACGTGCCGGGCTGCCCGCCGACGGCGGAGGCGCTGCTGTACGGCGTGCTGCTGTTGCAGAAGAAGATTCGCCGGATCGGCACGATCGAGCGGTAGTGTGATGCGGATGTCGGATATCCCGTTCGGAACGACCGACTGGGCGGCCATCGCGCCGACCCGGCATCCGGGCGATTCCGGCGAAGCGACCTGGCGCACGCGCCAGTTCGGCGAGATCCGTGTCCGCATGGTCGACTATTCGCCGGGCTATGTCGCCGACCACTGGTGCAGCAAGGGGCACATCCTGTTTTGCATCGACGGCGAATTGACGACCGAGCTCGAGGACGGACGCTCGTTCGTGCTCAAGCCCGGCATGAGCTATCAGGTCGCCGACGGCGCCGATGCGCATCGCTCGCGCACGGCGGCGGGCGCGCGGCTGTTTATCGTGGATTGATCTGCGGGACGGGGACCGATGGACGAGACGCTCGACAAGCTCGGACAGATGATCGTCGCGGCGCTGCCCGGCGCGGCGACCGGCCATGCCGTCGCTTATGGTGAACTGACGATCACCGCGGTTGCCGCAGAGATCGTCGCGGTGGCGCGCTTTCTGCGCGACGATCCGCGTTGCCGCTTCGTCAGCATCATCGATGTTACGGCGGTTGACTGGCCCGCGCGCGAGCGGCGGTTCGACGTGGTCTATCATTTCCTGTCACCGACCCTGAACAAGCGCATTCGCGTCAAGATCGAGACCGACGAGACGACGCCGATCGCCTCGATCATCGACGTGTTCAAGGGCGCCGACTGGTTCGAGCGCGAGACCTACGATCTTTACGGCGTGCTGTTCACCGGCCACCCGGACATGCGCCGGCTGCTCACCGACTACGGTTTCGAGGGGCATCCGCTGCGCAAGGACTTCCCGATGACCGGCTTCGTCGAGGTGCGCTACGACGACGAGCAGAAGCGCGTCGTCTACGACAAGGTGAAGCTCAACCAGGAATTCCGCAACTTCGACTTCCTGTCGCCGTGGGAAGGCACCGACTATCTGCTGCCGGGCGACGAGAAGGCGGGCAGCGCCGCGAAACCGGCCGAGCCGGCGAAGAAGGGGGCGTGATGAAAGCGTCCCTCAAGCCCGGCCTCAAACATCGCATGACTTTCACGGTCCCCGAGAACAAGACCGTTCCGCATCTCTATCCGGAAGCGGCGATGTTCCAGGAGATGCCGAAGGTGTTTGCGACGGGCTACATGGTCGGCCTGTTCGAGTGGGCCTGCATCGAGCTGATCCGCGATCATCTCGATCCCGGCGAGGGCAGTCTCGGCGTCCATGTCGATTTCAGCCATCTCGCGGCGACGCCGCCCGGCCTCACCGTCACGGTCGAGGCGGAATGCACGTCGGTGGACGGCAAGCGTCTCGGCTTCATGGTGCGCGGTCATGACGGCGTCGACGTGATCGGCGAAGGCAAGCACGCGCGCGCCGTGGTGGCGTGGGACAAGTTCAGCGCGCGCGTCGCCGACAAGGCCGCGAAGGCGAGGGCCGCGTGATGGCGTCCGCAACGAAGCCGATGACCGGTGGATGCCTGTGCGGCGCGGTGCGCTTTACCGCGACGCCGGCGGCGCGGCATGTCGATGCCTGCCATTGCGGCATGTGCCGGCGGTGGTCGGCCGGTCCGGCAATGATGGTCGACTGCGGCGACAGCGTGACATTCACGGAGAAGACGGGCCTCGCGTTCTATCGCTCGTCGGACTGGGGCGAGCGCGGCTTCTGCAACCGCTGCGGTTCGTCGTTGTGCTACCGGCTGGTCGAGCAGGGTCACACCTTCATGTCGGTGGAAACGTTCGATGATCGCGAGGGCTTCACCTTCACGATGCAGATCTTCACCGACGAGAAACCGGACTACTACGCGTTCGCCAACAAGACGAAAACGATGACCGGCGCCGAAGTGTTCGCGGCGTTCGCGTCCGACGCCAATCAGGCCAAAGGGTAGGCGCATGGCCGAAACCTCTCTGCGCAATTTCACGCTGAACTTCGGGCCGCAGCATCCGGCGGCGCACGGC
>JAHBZF010000206.1 GCA_019635575.1 Pseudolabrys sp.
GTTGCAGCAACTGCCGATGGAATTCGCCGTCGAGGCGCAGAAACTGATCTCGATCTCGCTGGAAGGATCGGTTGGTTAGCAAGGTCCTCATCCTGAGGAGGCGCCAACGGGTCCGCGCGAAGCGCGGCCCGGTGATAAACTTGGCGCCGTCTCGAAGGATGAGGCGGGAATAAATGGCCTCGCCCTTCGAGACGCCGGCTGCGCCGGCTCCTCAGGACGAGGAAGAGAAATAGAGACGAGAAAGATTATGTCGCTGCTCGAAATCAAGAACCTTCATGCCGTCGTCGATGGCAAGCAGATCCTCAATGGGCTCAATCTGACGGTCGAGCGCGGGCAGGTCGCCGCGATCATGGGGCCGAACGGCTCGGGCAAATCGACGCTGTCCTACGTGCTCGCCGGCCGGCCCGGTTACGAGGTGACGCAGGGCGAGATTCTGCTCAACGGCGAAAACCTGCTCGGCCTCGATCCCGACGTGCGGGCCGCCAAGGGCGTGTTCCTGGCGTTCCAGTATCCGATGGAAGTGCCGGGCGTTGCCACCATGACGTTCCTGCGCACGGCGCTGAACGCGCAGCGCAAGGCGCGCGGCGAGAGCGAGCTGACGACGCCGGAGTTTTTGAAGCGCGTGCGCGAGGCGGCGGCGCAACTCGGCATCAGCCAGGAGATGCTGCGCCGTGGCGTCAATGTCGGCTTTTCCGGCGGCGAGAAGAAGCGCAACGAGATTTTGCAGATGGCGATGCTGGAGCCGAAGCTCGCCATTCTCGACGAGACCGATTCCGGCCTCGACATCGACGCGCTGAAGATCGTCTCCGACGGCGTCAACCGGCTGCGCGCGCCGGATCGCGGCATGATCGTCATCACCCACTATCAGCGGCTGCTCGACTACATCGTGCCGGACGTGGTGCATGTGTTGTGGAAGGGCCGCGTGGTGAAGACCGGCGGCAAGGAACTGGCGCACGAACTCGAAGCCAAGGGTTATGCCGAGTTTCAGGGTGAGGCGGCGTGATGACCGCGACCGTGCGACCGATCCGGGCGGTGAAGACGGCAGCGGAGGCCGCGCTGGCGGACACCTACGCGGCGGCCAAGGCGTTGTTGCCGGGGATGCCGGCGGCGCGCGAACAGGCGTTCCGCCGGTTCGAGGCGCAGGGTCTGCCGCATCGCCGTGTCGAGGCGTGGAAATATACCGACCTGCGCGCGCTGATGCGCGACGCGAAGCCGCTGGCTGCGCCTCCCGGCGCGGAGGCCAAGGCGCGGGCGAAACAGGGCGGCGCGATCTTCGCCTCGGTCGAGGCACGCCGGCTGGTGTTCGTTGACGGTGCGTTCGTGCCGGAACTGTCCGACCTGTCGGCCGAAGCCGGTCTGAGCATCATGCCGATGGCACAGGCGCTTGCGTCCGGCGATGCGCTGGTCGCACAGCATGTCGGCCAGGTTCTCGACATCGACGATCCGGCGGTGGCGCTCAACACGGCGTTGATGGGCGACGGCATTGTCATCAAGGTCGCCGCCGGCACTACGGTGGCGCGTCCGGTGATGATCGTGTTCGCGCATTCCGGCGAACGGCCGGTGTCGGTGTTCACCCGCTCGCTGGTCGTGGTCGAACCGAAGGCCAAGCTGACGCTGGTGGAAACCCACGAGGGTGCGGCGGACGACCAGATCAACGCGGTGATGGAGTTGATCGTCGGCGACGACGCCGAGGTCGATCACCTCAAGATCGCGGCAAACCGCAAGGGCGCGCTGCAGGTTGCGACCCTGATCGTCTCGATCGGCGCGCGTGCGAAGTTCAACGACCTGACCGGCGCGACCGGCGGCTCGGTGACGCGTAACCAGATCTTCGCGCGGCTCGCCGGCGAAAACGCGGTGTGCCATTTCAGCGGCGCCAATCTGCTGCAGGGCCATCAGCACGTCGACACCACGCTGGTGGTCGAGCATGTGCGGCCGGGCTGCGAGAGCCGCGAACTGTACAAGTCCGTGCTCGACGGCGAGAGCCGCGGCGTGTTCCAGGGCCGCATCACCGTGCAGGCCGAGGCGCAGAAGACCGATGCGCGCATGGCGACGCATGCGCTGCTGCTGTCCGAGAATGCCGAAGCCGACGCCAAGCCGGAACTGGAGATTTTCGCCGACGACGTACAGTGCGGTCACGGCGCGAC
>JAHBZF010000207.1 GCA_019635575.1 Pseudolabrys sp.
AAGCGATAGCTGCGATAAGGTTTCGCCAGCGCGTCATAGTTCTCCGCGACGTAGCGAGCGAGCGGCGCGGTGAGGTCGTAGCGCAGCGACAGCCACTGCTCGTCGTCGTCCTGGAACGAGAACACGCCCTCGTTGGGCCGGTCCTGATCCGGCAGGAATTTGCCGAGTGCGTCGGTGTATTCGATCGCCGGCGTCTCGACCGGCTCGAAGCCGTAAAGCTCGTATTGCGCGCTGATCGCTTCGACCATGCGGCGCGTGGCGATGATGGCGGCGGCGTCGCGGTCTTCGAGACCGCGCGGCTTGCGCGCCTTGAGCTTCTGCGGCTTTTTCGATTTGTCGTTCATGCCGCGCTTAATAGCCACGGCGGGGCGGGCTGTCATCCCCGCCATGGCCATCCTTTCGCTGCGTCAGCTTTTGGGCGTCCTTTTGGGTTTCCCGTAGCCGCCGGCTGTGGGGGTGCGGATCATGATCGCCTCGCCGGGGCCGATCACGGTGGCGTCTGAGCCCTTCAGCACCTCGACCGTGCCGTCCTTGCGGCGGACGGCATTCTGGCCGACCTGGCCGTTCTCGCCGCCATTCAGGCCGAACGGCGGGACGCGCCGATGGCCGGTCAGCACCGTGCATTCCATGGTTTCGAGGAAGCGGATCACCCGCAGGATGCCGTCGCCGGCGTTCCATTCGCCGCGCCCGCCCGAGCCCTCGCGGATATGGAAATCCTCGAGCAGCACCGGATAACGGAATTCCAGCACTTCCGGGTCGGTGAGGCGGGTGTTGGTCATGTGCACCTGCACCGCGTCGGTGCCGGGAAAGCCCGGACCCGCCGGCGAGCCGGAGCAGATCGTCTCGTAATACTGATAGGTGGCGTTGCCGAAGTTGAGATTGTTCATGGTGCCCTGCGACGCCGCCATGGCGCCGAGCGCGCCGAACAGCGTGTTGGTCACCTCCTGCGAGACCTCGACGTTTCCGGCGACGACCGCCGCCGGATATTCCGGGCTCAACATGGTCTTGCGCGGGATGATGATGCGGATCGGCCGCAGACAGCCGCCGTTCATCGGGATGTCGTCATCCACCATGACGCGGAAGACATAGAGCACGGCCGCGCGGGTGACGGGCTCGGGTGCGTTGAAATTGCTGCCCTGCTGCTCCGACGTGCCGGTGAAGTCGACCGTCAATTCGCGCTTCTTCTTGTCGACGGCGATCCGCACCTTGATGACGGTGCCCTGATCCATCTCGACGCTGAAGGATGAATCGTGCAGCCGGTCGATCACGCGGCGCACGCTCTCCGCCGCGTTGTCCTGCACATGCTGCATGTACGCCTTGACCACGGGCAGCGAGAACTGCGCCACCATCTTGCGCAATTCCTGGATGCCCTTCTCGTTGGCGGCGATCTGCGCCTTCAGGTCGTTGACGTTCTGCAGCGGGTTGCGCGCCGGATAGGCAGCGCCGGTGAGCACGGCCATCAACTCCTTTTCGAGGAAGCGGCCGCGATCGACCAGCTTGAGGTTGTCGATATAGACACCTTCCTCGGTGATCGTTGTCGCATTCGGCGACATCGAGCCGGGCGAGATGCCGCCGACGTCGGCATGATGGCCGCGCGAGGCGACCCAGAACAGGATCGCCTTGTTGCGGTCGTCGAATACCGGTGTGCAGACGGTGATATCCGGCAGATGCGTGCCGCCGTTATAGGGCGCGTTGATCGCATAGACGTCGCCGGGCCGGATCTTGCCCTTGTTCTCGCGGATGATGGTCTCGACCGCGCGATCCATGGAGCCGAGATGCACCGGCATGTGCGGGGCGTTGGCGACCAGCGTGCCGTCGGCGGCGAATACCGCGCAGGAGAAGTCGAGCCGTTCCTTGATGTTCACCGAGTAGGCGGTGTTCTGGAGCGTGACCCCCATCTGCTCGGCGATCGACATGAA
>JAHBZF010000208.1 GCA_019635575.1 Pseudolabrys sp.
CGTTGTTCTTGATCCAGATCAGCGCGTCGAGAACCATCGGGCCACACTGGCTGCGGTCGACATAATAGGTGTCGACATGCGGGTTCTGGCCGTCGTCCGGATTCCAGCGATAGACGCGGAATTCGGTTTCGCGCGGCGCGTTCTCGGTCTTCGGCCAGGTCTTGCCTTCGGTGACCTTGGAATTCTTTGGCAGCGTGAATTCGACCATCGCAGTATCCGTTCGTTGCAGCGTGTTGCGTCAGTAAACGCGTGCTTTCGGTTCGATATAGGAGACTTCGTTCGTCATCGTGTAGGTGTGCACCGGCCGGTAGTCGGCGGTCGCCTTTCCGGTCTTGGTGTCGAGCCAGATCAGCGAGTGCTTCATCCAGTTGACGTCGTCGCGGTTCGGGAAGTCCTCGCGCGCATGCGCGCCGCGGCTTTCCTGCCGGTTATACGCCGCGTCCATGGTGACGAGCGCCTGCGCCATCAGATTGTCGAGCTCCAGCGTCTCGACCAGATCGGAATTCCAGATCAGCGAGCGGTCGGAGACGCGGATGTCCGGCATCTCCTTGAACACCTCTTCGATCTTCTCCTTGCCTTCGGCCAGCACCTCGCCGGTGCGGAACACGGCGCAGTTGGTCTGCATGACGTGCTGCATCTTGGCGCGGATCGCCGCGGTCGAGGTGCCGCCGTTGGCGTAACGGAAGTGATCGAGCCGCGACAATGCGAGGTCGGCCGAGTTCTTCGGCAAATCGGGCTGCTTGTCGTTCGGCTTGAGCATCTCGGCGCAGCGATGCGCCGCGCCACGGCCGAACACGACGAGATCGATCAGCGAGTTGGAGCCGAGGCGGTTGGCGCCGTGCACGGACACGCAGCCGGCTTCGCCGAGCGCCATCAGGCCCGGCACCGCGCTGTTGTCGTCGCCGTTTTTCTTGGTGACGACCTCACCGTGATAATTGGTCGGGATGCCGCCCATATTGTAGTGCACGGTCGGGATGATCGGGATCGGCTCGCGCGTCACGTCCACGTTGGCGAAGATGCGCGCGGATTCCGAAATGCCCGGCAGCCGCTCGTGCAGCACCTTCGGATCGAGATGATCGAGGTGCAGGTAGATGTGGTCCTTCTTCGGGCCGACGCCGCGGCCCTCGCGGATTTCGATGGTCATCGCGCGCGAGACGACGTCACGCGAGGCGAGATCCTTGGCCGACGGCGCGTAGCGCTCCATGAAACGCTCGCCTTCGGAATTGACCAGATAGCCGCCTTCGCCGCGCGAGCCTTCGGTGATCAGGCAGCCGGAGCCGTAGATGCCGGTCGGATGGAATTGAACGAATTCCATGTCCTGCATCGGCAGGCCGGCGCGCAGCACCATGCCGCCGCCGTCGCCGGTGCAGGTGTGCGCCGACGTGCAGGAGAAATAGGCGCGGCCATAGCCGCCGGTGGCGAGGATCGTGGTTTGCGCCCGGAAGCGGTGCAGCGTGCCGTCGTCGAGCTTGAGCGCGACGACGCCGCGGCAGCGGCCTTCATCGTCCATGATCAGGTCGATGGCGAAGAACTCGATGAAGAATTCCGCCGCGTGGCGCACCGCCTGGCCGTACATGGTGTGCAGCATGGCGTGGCCGGTGCGGTCCGCCGCGGCGCAGGTGCGCTGCGCGGTGCCCTTGCCGTAATGCGTGGTCATGCCGCCGAACGGGCGCTGGTAGATCTTGCCGTCTTCCTCGCGGCGCGAGAACGGCACGCCCCAATGTTCGAGTTCGTACACGGCGGCCGGTGCGTTGCGGCAC
>JAHBZF010000209.1 GCA_019635575.1 Pseudolabrys sp.
TACCACCAACATCCTGTTCATCTGCGGTGGTGCGTTCTCCGGCCTCGAGAAGATCATCTCGTCGCGCGGCAAGTCGACCTCGATCGGCTTCGGCGCCAAGGTGTCGGCGCCGGAAGACCGCCGCACCGGCGAGATCTTCCGTCACGTCGAGCCGGAAGACCTGCTCAAGTACGGCCTGATCCCGGAATTCGTCGGCCGTCTGCCGGTCGTCGCCACGCTCGAGGACCTCGACGAGGCGTCGCTGAAGATGATCCTGACGCAGCCGAAGAATGCGCTGGTGAAGCAGTACCAGCGGTTGTTCGAGATGGAATCGATCGATCTCACCTTCGCCGACGAGGCGCTGGGCGCGATCGCCCGCAAGGCGATCGAACGCAAGACCGGCGCGCGCGGCCTGCGCTCGATCATGGAAAGCATTCTGCTCGACACCATGTTCGACCTGCCGAGCCTCGAAGGCGTGGAAGAGGTCGTGCTGTCGAAGGAAGTCGTCGATGGGACGGCGCGGCCGCTCTACATCTACGCGGACCGGTCCGACCGCGAGAAGGATGCGGCGGGCAGCGCCAGCGCCTGATACCGGCCGGCTGCTTCCGGTGATTGCGGCGGGCCGCGCGAAACGCGGCCCCCTTTGCCACGGCTCGTTTTTGCCCCGCGCGGCGCATTTGCTGCACATCGCGTTTGCCGGACATGCCGGAACCGGGGGACAGATCGGCCCATTGCCAAGGGGAGATGGCACCCCTACCTACGTGTGGCGTCCGAAACGTACTAGCGTACCAAGTCCGTGCGATTCCGGGCGTGATTCTGGGCAAGGGGGCCGGTTCTCCGTCCATCATCCTGTCCATCTCGTTGCACATATCGACGGTGCCCCAAGCGGGCCGGAGATGTGGGGCACAACATAAGGAACTGGGGTTATGACCACTGCAAAACCACGCACTCCGCTGCAGCCCGGCGAAAATCGGGCCTATCCGGTTCTGCCGCTGCGCGACATCGTGGTCTTTCCGCACATGATCGTTCCGCTCTTCGTCGGCCGTGAAAAGTCGATCAAGGCGCTGGAAGAGGTGATGCGGTCCGATACCTATATCCTGCTGGCGACGCAGAAGAACGCGTCGGACGACGATCCGTCGACGGACTCGATCTACGAGATCGGTACGCTCGCCAGCGTCCTGCAACTGCTCAAGCTGCCCGACGGCACCGTCAAAGTGCTGGTCGAGGGCGTCGAGCGCGCCAAGGTGCGCCAGTACACCGACCGTGCCGACTATTATGAAGCCGACGCCGAGGTGCTTGCCGACGATCAGGGCGAGCGCGTCGAGGCGGAGGCCATGGCGCGGTCCGTCGTCACCGAATTCGAGAGCTATGTGAAGCTCAACAAGAAGGTGTCGCCGGAGGTGATCGGCGTCGTCCAGCAGATCGACGACTACGCGAAGCTCGCCGACACGGTGGCCTCGCATCTCGCCGTCAAGATTCCGGACAAGCAGGCCATTCTGGAGACGCCGTCGGTGACGCAGCGGCTCGAGAAGGTGCTTGGCCTGATGGAAAGCGAGATCTCGGTCC
>JAHBZF010000021.1 GCA_019635575.1 Pseudolabrys sp.
GACCGGCTGCTGCGAAGGCCCGAAGAAATACGTGGCGGCAGCGATCGACATGAACACGAGTCCGATCGAGAACATCACCTGGTCGAGCGGCGGCGCCTTGTAGAGCCGCACGTACAGCGTGCGCTCGAGGACGATGCCCGCGAGGGCGGCGACGAGGAACGCGACCGGCAGCGTCGCCAGGAAGGGGACGCCGACCTTCGACATCAGCATCACGCAGGCGTACCCGCCGAGCATGGCGAACGCGCCGTGAGCGAGGTTGACGAAGTTCATCAGCCCCATCGTCACCGACAGTCCGATGCTGATCACGAACAGCAGGCTGCCGTAAGCGATCCCGTCGAACAGCACTCCAAGCGCGTTGCCGATCACGCGTACTCTCCCGACTCAGGCGGTCACAGGTCCCCGGACGGCTTCACGTTCTCGTACTTCGAGAACTCGATGTTCCACGGCTCGCCGTTGACCATCTTGGTCTCCCGCAGGTAGACGTTCTGGATGACGTCGCGCGTGCCGGGATCGATCATCATCGGCCCGCGCGGGCTCGTCCACTTCATCCCCTTCATCGCCGCGACGAGCTGCTCGCCGTTGCCGGTGGGCTGCTTCTTCACCGCCTCGTAGATGAGGTGCATGCCGTCATAGCCGCCCACGGCGAAGAAGTTCGGATTGATGTTGTTGTTGTCCTTGCGGAAACCGGCCACGAACTCCTTGTTCAGCTTGGAGTCGTGGTTGTGGTCGTAGTGCCACGCGGTGATGATGCCGAGCGCGGAATCGCCCATGTTCTTCAGCGCGTCGTCGCCGGTCAGCTCGCCGGTGCCGTAGATCTTGGTCTTCTTCGGATCCATGCCGCGCTCGGCGAACGCCTTGGCGATCGCGGCCGGCTGCGCGCCGCCCGGAATGAAGGTGAACACCGACTGCGGATTGAGATCCTTGGCGCGCTGCACGAATGCCGAGAAATCCGGATTGGCAACCGGCATACGCACCGAGCCGACGATCTCGCCGCCAGCGGCCTTGAACGATTTCTGGAAACCGGCTTCGGCATCGAGACCGGGGCCGTAGTCCGAGACCATCGTATAGGCTTTCTTCGCGCCGTCCTTGGTCGCGGCCCAGTGGCCGAGGGTTTCGGTAACCTGCGACTGGGTCAGCGAGACGCGCGCCGAATACTGCGACTTGGTCATGATCACCGAGGTCGCGGCGTTCATGATCACCAGGAACTTCTTGGCTTCCTGCGACACGTCGGAGGCGGCCATCGCATTGGGCGTCAGCACGAAGCCGGCGATGATGTCGACCTTGTCGCGGACCACCAGTTCCTGCGCGAGACGTTTTGCCACATCGGGCGCCGGGCCGCCGGTGTCCTTGCGGATGATCTCGATGGTCTTGCCGGCGACCTTGTCGCCGTGCTGCTTCATGTAGAGCTTGATGCCGCCGTCCATCTGCCGGGCCGCGTCGGCGAACTGACCCGAATAGGTCATGATCACGCCGATCTTGACGGTGCCTTGCGCTTGCGCAGTGGCGATGCCGACCGTGCTGGCCAGCAGGCCGGCGGCGGCGATCCTGAGAAGTGTCATGCCGTTGTCCTCCCTCATGGTTTTATTGGTTGGCGGCAGAATGCCCGAGCTTCGGCGCAAAGAAAAGCGCCACGGACCGGGGTCCGCGGCGCGTCAGACTTTGGTTTGGTCGTCAGGCCGGCAGCGGCCGGCGAGCGTCCCGCAACGCGGGCTTCAGCCCACGCTGACGGTGGCCTGATCGTATTGGCCGGCGCCCATCCCGCCTTCCGGGAAGATCTTGTGGGAGGCAATCCATTCGAAGGATTCCTCGTAGGTTTCCTTGCTGTAGCTCTCGAATACCAGCCGCTCGCCCGGACCCCAGCGCTTGACGTCCATCTTGGCGTGATAGCGCTCGGGGAATTCCCTGAGATAGTAGTGCAGATAGAGGTCCGGCCGCAGGTCGAGGTCGCGTTGCGCGCGGCGCAGCGCCTTGAAGAACTTGCGCAGGTTCTCCGGATCGGGATCGTTGTGGATCATCATCGCGATCATGAAGGTCGTGTCGATGATCTTGCGATAGCCGAGTTGCTCGGCGAAGTAATACGGCCCGCTGAACAGATTGACGGCGGGTGAGGAGCCGTCGAGCAGCTTGTCGATGCGCGCGAACAGCATGCCGTCGGCGAAGTTCAGCTTGATCTGGTCCGCCGGCATGTAGGGCTCGAGCGCCTGCACCGTCGCGTAGTGGCTGCCGGACTGATAGCCGACCGAGATCGGCACGCCGGCGAGATCTTCCGGCCGTTTGATCTTGGAATCCGGGTGCACGAAAATGCCGGCCGGCGCGACAGAATAAACGTCGCGCGACATGCGGCCATGGCCGTTCGAGGCGGCGACATTGACGGTCCAGTGGCAGGCGCAGCTCACGTCGGCGGTGCGGCCTTTCTCGAACGACTGGAACGCGCCGACCTTGTCGCCCTTGTTGTGGTGCTTGCCGTCGCTGGAGCGCACCAGCTCGCGAAATTCGTAGTCGAGACCTTCGTCGGTGAAATAGCCCTTCTCGTGGGCGATCCACTCCTGGAGGCGGAAGTGCGGCTCGATGATGAACTTGCTCATGTTTCCTCTCCTTGTTGATTGTTCGTGTCGTTGACGTCAGCAGCAGGAATGACCTGCAGCATGGGGGGAATCGTGTTCGGAGACGCGCCGGTCGCGGATCATCCGCACATGGTCGTCCATTAGCGCGCGGGCGCCGGTCCGGTCGCCGCGCTCGATCAGGTCCGCGAGTTTGGTATGGGTATCGAGGATGTGGTCGGCGAGCGCGCGCGTCGCGGTGCGATTGCGGCTCGGCCACGAGACGTGTTCGAGCGAGATGAGCTGCACCACCAGCACGCGGTTGTGCGAGGCTTCCGCGACCGCAAGGTGGAAGTCGCGCGACAGGCGGGTGAAGCGGTCGAGGTCGCCCATTTCCGCGCGGGCGTTGTCGAGCAACTGGCGCAGGCGCGCGATGTCGGCCTGCGTGGCGTTCTCGGCCGCGAGTTCGGCGGCGAGCGTTTCGACCGCGCGCTGCGCATCCATGATCTCGGCGGCGGATACGCCGGTGAGGTCGAGTTGCACGGCGAGCGCTTCCGCGAACAGCCGGGGATTGCCGCGGGCAATGCGTGCGCCGCCGCCCTTGCCCATGCGGATTTCGACGATGCCGAGCGCTTCGAGCGTGCGTAGCGCGTCGCGCGCGACGATGCGGCTCACGCCGAACCGCCCCGACAGATCCTTTTCGGTGCCGAGGAAATCGCCGGGTGCGAGCCGCCGCGTGAACACCGCGTCGCGTACTTCGGCGACGATCTGCGACGAGAGCGACGCCGCCCGGCCCGGCAGGATGATCCGGTCGAGGCTCGCCCGTTCGCTCGTCGGCCCGTTTGTCGGCGCCCAAGTGGCACGCATCCGCCGTGCTCCCGAAGGTGACACGGGAAAGACTAGCGCGGCGGATAAAATAGTAAAGATATCATCTTTTGAAAAGTCGTGCTGCGCTGCAAAATAAGAAAGTGTCCGCGAGCAAAAAGGGAGAAAAGGAGCGGGTCAAAACGCCGGGCGGCAAGGAATTTTGGGCCAGAAGGGCCGTCAGACGGGAAGGACGGCTCAAGGCGAAGGGCGCTTTTGCTTTTGCAGCGTCTGTCCGGCGCAGACTTCGACAACAGCGAAACGGCATTGCGTGGATTGCGAATTGCGCGGCGTCCTTGGGGCGATAAAGCTCGTCCATGGATTCGTCTTTGCTGCCCATCGTCGCGATCTTCATCCTCGCCGGTTTCGTCAAAGGCGTCGTCGGCCTCGGCCTGCCGACCGTATCGATCGCGCTGCTGAGCGTGGTGATGATGCCGGCGCAGGCGGCGGCGCTGCTGATCGTGCCGTCCTTCGTCACCAATGTCTGGCAGGCGTTCGGCCGCCGCGCGTTGCTGCTGCTGCGCCGGCTCGGTGTGATGCTGGCGACCATGGTTGCCGGCACGCTGCTTGGCGGCTGGTGGCTGCCGATCGACAATTCCGGCCGCGCCAGCATGGCGCTCGGCGTGATGCTGATCCTCTATGCGCTGGTGGGTCTGCTGCTGCCGCGCTTCCATGTCAGCCGCCGGCAGGAAATCTGGTTGTCGGCGCCGGTCGGTCTCGTCACGGGATTGGTCACGGCGATGACCGGCGTTCTCGTGATTCCGGTGGTGCCGTATCTGCAGGCGCTCGATCTGGAGCGCGACGATCTGGTGCAGGCGCTCGGGATCACCTTCACCGTTTCGACCGTAGCGTTGGCGGCGGTGCTGATCGGCCAGCATCAGCTCTCCGCCGGCGTCGCCGGACCGTCGCTCGCCGCGCTGGTTGCCGCGGTGGCGGGCATGGCGGCGGGGCAGGAGTTGCGCAAGCGGATCGATCCGGCGCAATTCCGCATCTGGTTCTTCATCGCGCTCTTGGCGCTCGGCGCACATCTGCTGCTGCACGGCCTGCTCTGATCGCGCAAGCCGCATGCGGCGGACGCGGCCCTGCCCGCGAAATCCGTGTGCTAGGCTCGGGCTGTCAGTGAACCAAACCCGGACGGCTGCGATGAAGATTGTCGATCTCACCCATGTGATGAATGTGCATACGCCCGGCTGGGTCGGTTATGCCGGTAACAAGATGTACTACGCGCAAAACCTGCAGACGGTACGGATCGTCGCGCAGCGGATCGACACCGCGCTGCATGTCGGTACGCATTTCGATGGCGCGATGCACGCGACCGACAATCCGACCGGCGACATGGCGCATCTGCCGCTGGATTATCTCTGCAATCGCGGCGTCGTCGTCGATATCTCCAAGCACATGCACGACTGGGCGGTGATCACGCCGGAGATCATCGAAAGCGCCGGCGCGGATATCCGCGAAGGCGATATCCTCATCCTGCACACCGGCTGGCACAAACACTACGAGGGACAGCCGCAGCAGGATCTGGTGAAATACTTCTGCTATCATCCCGGTCCGAGCCTCGACACGCTGCAGTGGATGCTCAAGAAGAAGATCAAGTGGTGGGGCATGGATACCGGCTCCTGCGACCACGCGATGAACACCTCGATCCGCTATATGCGGCCCGATCTCGCCGAGGAGTTCACCAAGAAGCATGGCAAGACGCCGGGCGAGTTCTTCGGAACCTTCCATTACACGCACAAGCGCTCGGGCCGGAAAGTCTCCGCCGACGTGTTTCCGTTCCACAACTGGGCGTTTCAGGAAGGCTTGCTGCATGCCGAGAATATCGGTGGCGACATCGAGCTGATGCTCAACAAGCGCTGCCTGATCGGTGCGTTCCCGTGGCGCTACGAGGGGCTTGAAGGCTGCCCATGCCGGATCGTCTGCTTCGAAGACGCGGGCGATTCCGTCGAGGCGGTCGGTGACGCGGCCAAGGCGATCCTGCCACCGCGCCGCTGATCGCGGTTCGTGACATCAGGGCGCGCGGGCGAGCCGCGCGTCCGGGCTGTTGCTTTGTAGCGTCGCCTGGATCGCCTCGCGCAGCAGGCCGTAGTCCTCCGGCTTCCATTGCGCGACGTGAATGTCGGCGAGCAGCTTCGCCGATTTGCCGAACACGACAATGCGGTCGCCGACGGCGATCGCTTCTTCCAACTGGTGCGTGATCAGGATCGCCGTGCTGCCGCATTCGCGCGCCAGCGCGAGAAAGGTGCTGCGCAGCTCCGCCGCCGTCACCTCGTCGAGATGGCCGAACGCTTCGTCGGCCAGCAGGATATCCGGTTGCAGCACGAAGGCGCGGGCGATGGCAACGCGCTGGCGCATGCCGCCGGACAGCTCGTGCGGATAAGCATTGGCGAAGTTTTCGAGGCCGAGGCGCTTGAGCCAGTGCATCGCGCGCTCGCGCTGGATCTTTTCGTCGACGCCCATCAGCTCCAATGGCAGGCGGGCGTTGTCGTAGCTGGTGCGCCACGGCAGCAACCGGTCCTGCTGGAACACGGTCGCCATCTTGCCGCGGAAGGCATCGAAGTCGGCGTAAGGCGTCTTGCCGTTGATGCGGATCGCGCCCTCGCTCGGTTGTTCGAGGCCGATCATCATGTCGAAGAAGGTCGATTTGCCGCAGCCGGTCTGGCCGACGATGGCGACCACTTCGCGCGGCGCGATGTGGAGGCTCAACCGGTCGATGGCGACCACGGATTGCCCGGTGGTCGCCTGCCGGAACACCTTGCGCAGGTTCTCGACCTCGATGGCGGTGGGCTCGCTCATCTTTGTGCTCATGGTCGCGTTGTTGGCCGCGCTCATGCCCGCCACCGCAGCACGCGCGCCTCGAACCGGACCAGCAATGCCTCGAGCAGGAACAGCAGCACCACCAATACCAGCGTCCAGGCGAACACGTCGGCGACCGAGAACAGTTCCTGCGCCACCGCGAGCTGGTGGCCGATGCCGGTGACGGCGCCGACCAGTTCGGCGATGGTGACGACGCGGATCGCCAGACTGAGATTGATCTTCCAGCTGGTAATCAGGCTCGGCAGGATCGCCGGAAACATCAGCTTGGTGAAATACTGAAACGCCGTCGGCCGGAACGAGCGCATCATCCCGCGCAGGTCTTTCGACACGCCGCGCATGGCGTCGAGCGCATCGACCAGAAACACCGGTCCGCACACGGCGATCAGCACGAAGGCGATCCGGAATTCGACGCCGCGGAACCATAGCACCGCGAACAGAATCCACGACACGACCGGCACCGCCATCAGGATACGGACCAGCGGGTGCAGGTAGTTCTCGAGGCTCGGCGAGCGGTACATGCCCATGGCGATGGCGACGCCGCCGACGAAGGACAGTACCAGCGCGCCGATCACCCGCGCCAGCGTCACGATCACGTCGATCGGCGTGATCTTCATTAGGCTTTCGCCGATCCGTACGAAGCTCGGGATCGCGAACGGCGGAATGCCGAGCGACGGCGAGAGCCGGGACATGATCTCCCACAGCACGCAGAAGATCACGATCGAGACGAATGCCTGACGGGGAAAGCGCCCCGTCAGTTCATTTGCATGCGCGTGGTCGGACAGCATCGGCGTTACGGCGTGTAGATGATCTTGTCGTCGGCCATCTTCGCGTAGAAACCGGCTTTCACCGCGCGCTCCATCATGTCGAGCAGCGCCTTGCGGGTCGCCGCATCCCAGGCATTGTCGGCGACGATCTCGAGCCGGTTGCTGCTGACGGCGGCCTTGAGGATACCGGGCGGCAGCTTGACGTTTTCGACCGCGATCTTGTCGGCGGCATCGATGTCGGACTTGATGAAGGCGGCGACATCCTTGAGCGCGGCGAGCAGCATCTTCGGTGCGTCGGGGACGCGTTTGATGGAATCCTCGCGCATGCCCATCACCAGCTCGTAGCCGTTCTGCCCGGTAATCTCCTTCCACGCATCGGCTGCGTTGAAGATCACTTTCCAGGAGGGGTTCTGCTTCTGGATGATGCTGGCGAGCGGCTCGATCACCATGGCGGCGTCGACGCGATCGGCTTCAAGTTGCGCGCGCGCCACCGCGAAGTTGGCGTTGACGACGGTGATGTCCTTGCCGAGTTCGAGGCCCTTGGCGTTGGCATAGATCTTGACGACCTGAAACTGGCCGCTGCCCATATCGGCGGCAAGCTGCTTGCCCTTGAGGTCGGCGAGCGACTTGATCTTGTCATCCTTCACGAAGATGACGAGGTCGGAGAGGGTCATCGCGGTACCGACGATGCGCGCCGGCACGCCCTCGATCCGCAGCTTCTGATAGACGGTCGGCCCGCCGACTTGCACGTCGACCTCGCCGGTTGCGAAGCCCGCGTAATAGGCAGCAATCGACGGATAGGGTTTCAGCTCCAGCTCGAAGCCGTGCTTTGCATCGAAACCGCGCACCTTCATGATATTCCAGACCAGCGGTGCGATCACCGGCAAGGTCAGGCTGGCGGCGACGATCTTCGGTTTGGTCTGCGCCGAACTCGGTGCGGCACCACTGAAAACAAAGGCGCTGGCTGCGAGCAGGGCGATCACCGCGCGGCGCGCGAGGTGCGGACGGATGAAGGGGATCATAGGACCGGTGCCTCCTTGTTCCTCAATGACGACGTTGCCCCGGTATGCCCGGTGCGCGCAATCCTCAAGGTAGCAGGACGCAGCGAATGGTGGCGTCGACCGGAAGCCCCATGCAAACCCCTTGCCATTACTGCAGCGCAAGAGGATTTGCTTTTGCTCGCGACGAAGTCTTGCCTTGCGGACCGAAAGCTACTCTACTAGCATTTCATATGTGTGCATATGAATTTCAACGGCGCGAGTGAGAAGCGAATATGCCGCACGTCACCGCAAGCGATGGTACCCGTCTTTATTACGAGGAGGCCGGCACCGGCACGCCGGTCGTTTTCGTCCACGAATACGCAGCCGATTACCGCACCTGGGAGCCGCAGATGCAGCGGTTCTCGCGGTCGCACCGCTGCGTCACTTACAGCCAGCGTGGCTATCCGCCGTCTGATATTCCGACCGATCCCGAACGATATCTGCAGGACGTTTTTCGCGACGACGTGATCGCCGTCATGGATGCGCTCAAGATCGACAAGGCGCATGTGGTCGGTCATTCCATGGGCGCGGCGACCGCGCTGCATGTGGGCATCCGTTATCCGGATCGCTGTCTGTCGGTAACCGCGGCCGGCTGCGGCTACGGCTCAAGCCCCGATCCGGCCGTGGTCGAGCAGAACCGTGCCGCCTCGCGCGAGACCGGCAAGATGTTTGCCAACGAGCCGATCTCGGTGACGGCGCCACGCTATGCCAACGGCCCGACGCGGCAGACGCACAAGAACAAGGATCCGCGCGGCTTCGCGCATTTCGTGCAGATGCTGAGCGAGCATTCGGCGGTCGGCCATTCGCTGACCATGATCAATCTGCAGGCGCGCCGGCCGACGCTCTACGAAATGGAAGCCGACCTCAAGGCGTTCAAGCCGCCGCTTCTCGTGATCGTTGGCGACGAGGACGACTGGTGCGTCGATGCCAGCATCTATCTGCGTCGTACGGTGCCGACGGCCGGTCTGATGGTGATCCCGCGTTCGGGACACACCATCACCAGCGAGGAGCCGGACAAGTTCAACGCGGCGTTGGCCGAACTGTTCGCCGACGCCGAGGCGGGCCGCTGGCTCGCCCACAAACCCGCTTAACCGAGGAGAGACGGACCATGGATCTCAAACTCAAGGGCAAGACCGCCGTTGTCACCGGCGGCAGCGAAGGCATCGGCAAGGGCATCGCGCTGACGCTTGCACGGGAAGGCGTCGATGTCGCGATCTGCGCGCGGCGCATGGAGCCGCTGAAGGCGGCTGCGGAGGAAATCGCCAAGGCCACCGGCCGCAAGATCGTGCCGATCACCGCCGATCTGCGCAGCGATGCCGACGCCAAGAAGTTCATTGCCGAGGCGCACAAGGCGCTTGGCCGCATCGATATCATGGTCAACAATGCCGGTTCGGCCGCCGGCGGCGTGATCGAGCATCTCAGCGAGGACGACTGGGAGAAGGGGCTGCAGCTCAAATTCATGGGCTATGTGCGCTGCCTGCGCTACGTGCTGCCGATCATGGTCAAGCAAAACGGCGGCCGTGTTGTCAATTTGATCGGCAATGACGGCGTCAAGCCGTCCTATTGGGAAATCTGCCCCGGCGCGGCCAACGCCGCCGGCCAGAACCTGACGAAATCGCTTGCCGGCCAGTACGGCAGCCACGGCATCAGCTTCTGCGCCGTCAATCCGGGCCCGGTGCGCACCGAGCGCTGGGCTGGCCTGGTGGACGCCATGGCGCGCGACATGAAGATTTCGCGCGAGGAAGCCGACAAGCTGGCGCCGGCGTCGATCCCGCTCGGCCGCATCGCCGAGGTGGAAGAGGTCGCCAATCTGGTCGTGATGATGGCCTCGCCGCTGATGCACATGGCCAACGGCACGATGATCGAGATCGACGGCGGCCAGGACAAGCCGCTGATGGATCGCTTCCGCGACAAAAAGTGACCGGCGCCGCAGGTGCGGCGCGCGAGCGCCGCACCCTTGCGACGGACGACGACTTGACAGGTTAGAAGACCGGTCGGACACTTTGCGCACATACATTCGCCGGCCGGACGCGAATTTCGGACCTTCACACGAGCATGCGTGCGCCGTCGTCGAGGCCACGCGGGGGATGTAACCAATGTACGACCGTCATCTGCACAAGCGTTACCTGCTGACCGTCGCGCTCGCCGGTGCTGCCGCGATCGCTCTGTTTCGTCCCGCGTCCGCGCAGGACACCATCAAGATCGGCGAACTGAACAGCTACAAGTCGCAGCCGGCGTTCCTCGATCCCTACAAGAAGGGCTGGGAACTGGCGATCGAAGAGATCAACGCCAAGGGGGGCGTGCTCGGCAAGAAACTCGAAGTGGTCTCGCGTGACGACGGCGCCAATCCGGGCGAGGCGGTGCGTGTCGCCGAGGAGCTCGTCACCCGCGAAGGCGTGCCGCTGATTTCCGGTACCTTCCTGTCGCATATCGGTCTGGCGGTGACGAATTTCGCCGGCCAGAAGAAGGTGTTCTTCCTCGCCGCCGAGCCGCTGACCGACAAGATCACCTGGCAGAACGGCAACAAATACACGTATCGCCTGCGCTCCTCGACCTACATGCAGGTGGCGATGCTGATGCCCGCCGCGAAAGACCTCAAGGCGAAGCGCTGGGCGCTGGTCTATCCGAACTTCGAATATGGCCAGTCGGCGGCCGAGAATTTCAAGGCGCTGATGAAGAAGGCGCAACCGGACGTGGAATTCGTCACCGAGCAGGCGCCGCCGCTCGGCAAGATCGACGCCGGCGCGGTGGCGCAGGCGATCGACGACGCCAAGCCGGACGCGATCTTCAACGTGCTGTTCGCCGGCGATCTCGCCAAGTTCGTGCGCGAGGGCAACACCCGCGGCGTGTTCAAAAATCGCCCGGTGGTGAGCCTGTTGTCCGGCGAGCCGGAATATCTCGATCCGCTGAAGGACGAGGCGCCGGTCGGCTGGATCGTCACCGGCTATCCGCAGGACAAAATCAATACGCCGGAGCACAAGGCGTTCCGCGACGCCTATATGAAGAAGTTCAACGACTATCCGCGTCTCGGCTCGATCGTCGGCTACGCGACGATGAAGTCGCTCGCGGCCGGCATCGCCAAGGCCGGCTCGACCGACACCGAGAAGCTGGTGACGGCATTCGCCGGTCTCAAGGTCGATAGCCCGTTCGGGCCGTTCATCTATCGCGCCAGCGATCATCAGGCGACCATGGGCGCCTATGTCGGCAAGATCGCGCTGGAGAACGGCAAGGGCACCATGACCGACTTCAAATATGTCGACGGCGCGGATGTGCTGCCGCCCGACGATGAAGTGAAGAAGCTGCGCCCGGCGGGCGCGAACTGATCGCTGACGTGACGCATCGTCTCTCCCCGGCACTCGGGGAGAGACACCGCCTCACATGAATGTCAGCGGATTCATTTTTCAGGCGCTCAACGGCCTGTCATCGGCATCCGGCCTGTTCTTCGTGGCGGCCGGCCTGTCGCTGATTTTTGGCGTCACCCGCATCGTCAATATCGCCCATGGGTCCCTCTATATGCTCGGGACCTATATCGCCTATTCGCTGGCGACGAAGATCGGCGGCGGCTTCGGCTTCTGGGGCGGCATCGTCATCACCGCGTGCCTCGTCGGTCTGCTCGGCGCGGCCATCGAATTCGTGCTGCTGCGACGTATCTACCGCGCGCCCGAACTGTTCCAGCTCCTCGCCACCTTCGCGCTGATCCTGATCATCAATGACGCGACCCTGTGGCTGTGGGGGCCGGAAGACCTGCTCGGTCCGCGCGCCCCCGGCATGCGCGACGCCATCGAGATCTTCGGCCGGCGGTTGCCGACCTATGATCTGTTCCTGATCATCATCGCGCCGGTCGTGCTGTGGATTCTGCATCTCGGTCTGGCGCGCACGCGCTTCGGCCGGCTGGTGCGCGCGGCGACGCAAGACCGCGAGATGGTCGGCGCGCTCGGCGTCAACCAGGCAATGCTGTTCACCGCCGTGTTCGCGCTCGGCTCGTTCCTCGCCGGGCTCGGTGGCGCGCTGCAGGTGGCGCGCGAGCCGGCCAACCTGGCGATGGACCTCACCGTGATCGGCGACGCCTTCGTCGTCGTCGTGGTCGGCGGCATGGGCTCGATCACCGGCGCGTATCTCGCCGCTGTGATCATCGCCGAGGTCAAGGCGCTGTGCATCGCCATCGGCACGGTGTCGATGTTCGGCATGTCGCTCAATTTTTCAAAGTTCACGCTGGTCGCGGAATTTCTGGTGATGGCGGCCGTGTTGATCGCGCGGCCTTACGGTCTGCTCGGCCGTCCGCAAGGGGCGGTGCGTGGCGTCGCCGACCCGGAAGACCCGATGCGCCCGGCGACGCCGGCGCTGAAATTCCTCGGCGTGGTCGTGCTGGGCTCGCTGATGGCGATGCCGCTGATAGCGCAAGGCTCGCCCTATGTGCTGATCCTCGGTATCGACGTGATGATCGCGGTGCTGTTCGCGGCGAGCCTGCATTTCATTATGGGGCCAGGCGGTATGCACTCGTTCGGCCATGCCGCTTATTTCGGTCTTGGTGCCTATGGTGCGGCGCTGCTGGTGAAATGGCTCGCCGCGCCCATGGGATTGGCGCTGCTGGCGGCGCCGATCACGGCGCTCCTCGGCGCGCTGCTGTTCGGCTGGTTCGCGGTGCGGCTGTCTGGTGTCTATCTGGCGATGCTGACGCTGGCCTTCGCACAGATTGTCTGGGCCGCCGTGTTCCAATGGGAAGACCTCACCGGCGGATCGAACGGTGTCATCGGCGTCTGGCCGCCGGCTCCGTTCAACAACAGCAGTGTCTATTTCATCCTGGTGCTGCTGCTCACGGTAATCGGCGTGCTCGCCTTGCGCCGCATTCTCTTTGCCCCGTTCGGTTATGCCATGCGCGCCGGCCGTGATTCGCCGCTGCGCGCCGAGGCGATCGGCATCGATGTGAAACGCGTGCACTGGCTCGGCTTTGCCATCGCCGGTTTGGTGTGTGGCGTTGGCGGCGGCCTGTTCGCTTTCGCCAAGGGCTCGATCTCGCCGGAGACCATCGGCGTCGGCCGTTCCATCGACGGGTTGGTGATGGTGCTGCTCGGCGGCATCCAGACGCTCACCGGGCCGATCGTCGGTGCCTCGGTGTTCGCGGTGCTGCAGGATACGATCATGCGCCAGACCGAATATTGGCGCGCGCTGCTCGGCCTCATCATCCTGTTGCTGGTGATGGTGTTCCCCGCCGGTATCGTCGGCGGCATCATCAGTCTGCTGCGACGGTGGAGGACGGCATCGTGACCGATCTGTCGATCCGCTCGCTGGCCAAGGCGTTCGGCGGCGTCCGTGCCGTCAACGACGTGAGCTTCGAGGTCGCGCGGGGCGAATTTTTGGCGATGATCGGTCCGAACGGCGCCGGCAAGTCGACCTGTTTCAACATGATCAACGGCCAGCTCCGGCCGGATTCCGGCGAGATCTGGTTCGAGCGCGCCAATCTCGCTGGGCTCGCGCCCCGCGATATCTGGCGGCTCGGCGTCGGCCGGACCTTCCAGGTTGCCGCGACCTTCGGCTCGATGACCGTTGTCGAGAACGTGCAGATGGCGCTGATCTCGCACGCCGGCGAGACGTATCGGCTGTGGAAGCCGGCGGCGTCGCGCCATCGTGCCCGCGCGCTCGAACTGCTGGATCAGGTCGGCATGAAGGATGCCGCCGACCGCGCCAGCCGCGAACTCGCTTACGGCGACGTCAAGCGCGTCGAACTGGCCATGGCACTCGCCAACGATCCGCGTCTGCTGCTGATGGACGAGCCGACGGCGGGCATGGCGCCGCGCGAGCGCAACGCGCTGATCGCGCTGGTGAAGCGGCTGGTGGTCGAGAAGGGGATTTCGGTGCTGTTCACCGAACATTCCATGGATGTGGTGTTCGCCCATGCTGATCGCATCATCGTGCTGGCTCGGGGCCGGCTGATCGCCGACGGCGATGCGCGCACGATCCGCGAGCATCCCAAGGTGCAGGAGGTCTATTTCGGGACCGGAAAGACCTTCGCGCGGATGGAGCCGCAGCCATGACAGCGCCGCTCCTCCGCGTCGAAAACCTCAACGCTTCGTATGGCGCGGCGCAAATCCTGTTCGATCTGTCGTTCGAGATCGGGCGCGGTGAGGTTGTCGCCCTGATGGGCCGCAATGGCGCCGGCAAATCGACGACCATGAAGGCGATCATGGGGCTGATGGCCCGACGCGGCCGCACGACCTTCGACGGCGTGGATATTTCCCGGATGCGGCCTTACGAGATCGCGCGGCGCGGACTGGGTTTCACGCCGGAGGACCGCCGCATCTTCGTCGATCTGACGGTGATGGAAAATCTCGACATCGGCCTGCAGCCGCCGCGCCGCTTCGCCGACGGCACTGCCGCGCCGGTGTGGACGCCGCAGCGTCTGTTCACGCTGTTTCCCAATCTCGGCGAGATGCCGGACCGCCCTGGCGGCGGCATGAGCGGCGGCGAGCAACAGATGCTCACCGTCGCGCGCACGCTGATGGGCAATCCGCTGCTGGTGCTATTGGACGAGCCGTCGGAAGGCGTGGCGCCGCTGATCGTCGAGCAGATGGCCAACACCATCGTCGAATTGAAGAAGGAAGGGCTATCCATCCTCCTGTCCGAACAGAACATGCACTTTGCCGAACTGGTGTCGGATCGCGTCTATTTGCTGGAAAAGGGCCAGATCCGCTGGAACGGTACGATGAAAGAGCTTGCCGGCAATGTCGAAATCCAGCGCAACTATCTGACGGTTTGAATCGTGGCTGTTGTCCTCCCGTGCCGCGACCGACCGACCCGAACCTGTCCATAGGTTGATCCATAGGTTGTTCAATGTCCCGCCGTCCCCGGCTGAAACTGTTGCCTGAGGCGGATGCAGCGTCCGCCTATCTGCTCGACGACCAGATCGGCTTTCGCCTGCGGCTGGCGATGCAGCGACACACCGCGCTGTTCATGGCCGGCATTCCCGGCCGGTTGACGCAGACGCAATTCGCGGCGCTGGCGAAGCTGCTCGAGGTCGGTGCCTGCTCGCAGAACCATCTCGGCCGGCTCATTTATCTCGACGCCTCGACCATCAAGGGCGTGGTCGATCGGTTGCGCGTGCGGGGGCTGGTGGCGATCTGCGACGATCCCAACGACCGCCGCCGTCGCGCCGTCACGCTCACTGACAAGGGCCGCAAGGCCACCGAGGCGGCGATCAAGGTGGCGGCGGAGATCACCGCAAAGACGGTCGCGCCACTGACGCCGCAGGAGCAGCGGCAGGTGATCGCGCTGTTGCGGAAACTGAGTTAGCGCGCCGCCAGCGCGGCCTTGAGCCGCTGCGGCGTCACCGGCAATCGCGTGATCAGCCCCGGCATGCCGAGCGCGTCATCGATGGCGGCGGCAATGGCGGCGCCGGCGGCGTTGACGCCAGCTTCGCCCGAGCCTTTCAGGCCGAGCGGATTGAGCGGGCTCGGCGCATCCTCGGAGATCACGATATCCATCGGTGGGATTTCGTGCGCCGTCGGCATCAGATAATCGGCGAAGGTCACCGACAGCGGCTCGCCGCGCTCGTCGTAGAGAAACTCCTCGAGCAGCGCGCCGCCGATCCCTTGCGCAATGCCGCCAGTGATCTGCCCTTCGACCAGCATCGGATTGACAGCACGGCCGATGTCATAGGCGACCAGATAGCGTTCGACGGTGACGCCGCCGGTCTCGCGGTCGACCTGCACCAGCGCGACATGGACGCCGTAAGGATAGACCATGTGGCTCGATTCAAACGAGGCTTCGCTCGACGCGCCATGTGCGGCGTCGATGCTGCGCGCGACATCGGCGATGGCCATCGACGGCCCGCTGCCGTCCGCGCGCGCGATCCAGCCGTCGCTGACGGTGAGTTGCGTCGCGTCGGTTTGCATCAGCGGCGCTGCGGTGGCGAGCAGCCGCGCACGCAGCGCCTCGGCCGCGCGCCGGGTTGCTTCGCCGGTCATCACGGTCACGCGCGAGGCGAAGGCGCCGAGGCCGCGCTCGATGCGGTCGGTCTGGCCGTGGGTGACGCGGATCGTGTCGAACGCGGCGCCGAGCGTCTCCGCGCAGATCTGTGCGATCACGGTTTCGATACCCTGGCCGATCGAGGCGGCGCCGGTGATCACCTCGACCGCGCCGAATGGCGTGAGTTCGATCCGCACATCGTCATAGGGACCGAGGCCGCTTTTCTCGACGAACATGGCGAGGCCGACGCCGACCGTTTCGCCCGCCTTGCGGCGCGCCGCGACGGTATCGCGCAGCGCCTGCCAGCCGGTTGCGTCGAGCGCCTTGCGCACGAGGCCGCCATAGTCGCCGGAATCGTAGACCACCTTGGTGCCGAGCGTATCGACCCGCAGGTCGTAAGGCATATCGGCCTTCTGCAGCAGATTGCGGCGGCGCGCTTCGACCGGGCTGATGCCGGCTTTGGCGGCGATGGCGTCGAGCAGCCGCTCGCGCGCGAAGGTGCTTTCGTAACGGCCGGGCGCGCGATAGGTGCCGCCCGGTGTCTTGTTGGTCAGCCGGATATGCCCGACCGCACGATAGGCCGGAATGCGATACGGCCCCGGTAGCATCGCCGCGGCGAGATCGGCGACGGTGGCGCCGTGGGTGCGCACATAGGCACCCTGATCGTGGAAGAACTCGTCCTCGACCGCGAGAATACGTCCCTCAGCATCGATAGCGGCGCGGATGCGGTGCGTCTGCTCGCGCGAATGATTGCAGGCGACGAGATTCTCGCGCCGGTCCTCGATCCATTTCACCGGCCGGCCCAGCTTCAATGCGGCATAGCAGGCGATCACGTCTTCCGGATAAAGCTCGCCACGCACGCCGAAACCGCCGCCGGTGTGGCCTTCGTAGAGATTGATCGATTTGCGCTCGCGCCCGAGCATGATGGCGATCTGGTCGCGGTTCCAGTGCGGCACCTTGGCGGCGCCATACATCTCCAGCATGTCGCGCTTGGCGTCGTAGCGAGCGATGGCGCCGCGCGTTTCCAGCGGTACGCCGGAATGTCGGCCGACGCTCAGGGTGAGCGAGACGACATGATGCGCTGCCTTGAACGCTGCATCGGCATCGCCATAACCCTTCTCGATGACGACCACCTCGGTCGGCAGGCCGGGGGCGAATTCGCCGGTTTCGCCCGCGGCGTCGAGCACCGCCGGCAATTCCTCGATGTCGATCGCAACGAGATCAGCGGCGTCCTCGGCGGTGTAGGCATCGCTGGCGAACACCACCGCGACCGGTTCGCCGACATACCGCACCGTGTCGCGCGCCAGCACATATTGGCGGTAGGGCGCGAGCCCCTTGATATTGGTGAGCCGCACGTCGATCGGCGGCAGGTCGGCGACCTCGTCGGCGGTCCATACCGCGAACACGCCCGGCAGCGCGCGCGCCTCGCTGGTGTCTACCGAGACGATCCGCCCGTGCGCGTAGCCAGAGCGGACCACGCGCATCGCAAGCTGATCGGGAAACGAGATATCCGAGGCAAAGCGGCCCTGACCCGTCAGCAGCGGCGGGTCTTCGAGCCGCTTGCGCGATTGGCCGATGATGCGGCTGGCCATCAGCTTGCGCCGCGCATCTCGGCGGCTGCGGCGCGCACCGCCTTGATGATGTTCTGGTAGCCGGTGCAGCGGCACAGATTGGACGACAGCACGTCAAGCAGATCGTCGTCGCTGATCTGCGGCTCGCGCTCCAGCACGCCGACCGCGAGCATCAGGAAGCCCGGCGTGCAGAAGCCGCATTGCAGCCCATGGTGATCCATGAAGGCGCGCTGCATCGGGTGCAACTCGTTGCCTTTGGCAAGCCCTTCGACGGTGCGGATCGCCTTGCCGTCGGCTTGCGCGGCGAACATCAGGCAGGAGCGCACCGGTTCGCCATTGACGATCACGGTGCAAGCCCCGCACACGCCGTGCTCGCAGCCGATATGGGTGCCGGTCTGGCCGCAATCCTCGCGGATCGCGTCGGCCAGCGTGCGGCGCGGCTCCACGGCGATCTTGTGGTCGCGGCCGTTGATCTTGAGCGTGATCGGGGTTTTCTCGCTCATGCGGCGGTCTCCGTCTGTTGGCGCGCGCGCAACGCGGCACGGATGCGCTGCGGCGTCGCCGGCATTTCATCGATGGCGACGCCGAACGGCGACAGCGCATCATTGATGGCGTTCATCACGGCGGCAGGCGAGCCGATCGCGCCGCCTTCGCCGAGGCCCTTGGCCTGAAGGTTGGTCGCGGTGGTGTGGGTTTCAAGGTGATGCAGCTCGATCGGCGGGATTTCATGCGCGGTCGGCGGCAGGAAGTCGGCGAGGGTGGACGACAGGATCGTGCCGTTCTCGTCGTAGAGGATTTCCTCGAGGATGGCGTTGCCGATGCCCTGCGCGATGCCGCCATGCACCTGACCGTCGGCGATCATCGGATTGATGATGCGGCCGCAATCCTCGGCGGCGATGAATTTCTCGACCTTGACCTGTCCGGTTTCGATATCGACCTCGACCATCGCCACATGGCAGGCATTGGAAAAGGTGCCCGGCGGATCGTAGTGGCCGACTTCGGTCATACCGGGTTCGATCTCGCCTTTGAAGCGGTGGGTCTGGTGATAGGCATCACGCGCAAGCGCGGCGATGGCGATGCTGCGGTCGGTGCCGGCAACGGTGGCGGCACCGTCGCCCAGCACGATGTCTTCGGGCGCTGCTTCCAGCATGTGGGTCGCGAGCTTGATGATCTTGGCGCGCAGCTTCTGCGCGGCGATCAGGGTTGCGCCGCCGGAGATCACCAGCGAGCGGCTGGCGAAGGTGCCCCAGCCGTAAGGCGAGCGATCGGTGTCGCCGTGGATCACCTTGATGCGTTGCGGCTCAATGCCGAGCTGGTCGGCGACGATCTGCGCTAGCGTGGTCCGCAGGCCCTGACCGTGCGGCGAGGTGCCGATCCGCAATTCGACGAAGCCGGACGGGTCCATGGTCAGTTCGACCATTTCCCAGCCGGGCGTGATCGCCATGCCGCGCGCGGCGAACGCGGGACTGCCGTAGCCGGTGCGTTCCGAGAAGGTGCAGAAGCCGAGGCCGAGATAACGGCCTTGCTTGCGCAGCGCCTGCTGGCGCGCGCGGAATGCCGGCACGTCCACATGCTTGACGGCAAGCTCAAGCGTTTCCTTGTAGGTCGCCTCGTCGAACACGAGCCCCATGGCCGATGTGTAGGGAAATTGATCGATCAGGTTGCGGCGGCGGATATCGATCGGATTGATGCCCAGCTCGACCGCGGCCTTGTCCATCAGCCGTTCCAGCGCAAAGGTGATCACCGGACGCGACACGCCGCGATAGGGCGCCATCGGGCAGGTATTGGTGGCGACGCCGCGCGCGGTGCACGCATAGTGCCGCACGTCGTAGGGACCGGGGATTTCCGCCATCGCCATCAAGGGTTCGACGCCGCAGGTGGTGGGAAAGCAGGAATAGGCGCCGATATTGGCGAGCACGTCGGCCGACAGCGCGATCAGCTTGCCGTCGGCATCAAACGCCCCGTCGAGCGCGATATATTGATCGCGGCTGTGGTAGCTGGCGATCAGGTTCTCGCGGCGATCCTCGGTCCAGGCAAAAGAGCTGCGGTGTTCGCGCGCCAGCCACGCGATCAGCACATATTCCGGCGGCAGCGACATCTTCTGGCCGAAGCCGCCGCCGACATCGGGCGCGATCACCCGCAGGTCGGATTCCGGCATGTCGAGCAGATCGGCAATGGCGGTGCGCGTGAGATGCGGCATCTGCGTGGTGCAGGTCAGCGTGATACGCCCGGTCGCCGGATCGTAAGCCGCGTGCGCGGCGCGCGGCTCCATCGGCGTCGCGTTCTGGCGGCGTGAACGCGCTTCGAGGCGGACGATTCTGTGTGCGTTGCGCCAGGCGGCATCGAACTCGGGCGTTTTCACCTGTGCGTTGACGATCACGTTGTCCGGCGCCTCCGGATGCAGCGCCGCGCTTGCCGCCGCGTCGCGTGCATCGATCAGCGGCGCCGTTTCGTCGATCTCGACCTCGACCGCGTCGGCAATGTCCTCGGCTTCTTCCTCGCTCGCGGCGATCGCGGCGGCGATACACTCGCCGGTGAAGCGCACGACGCCGTCGGCGAGGATCGGCTGGCCGATCGGCCGGTAATTGAACTTGTACAGCATCGGCTTGATCGGCTTCACGCCGGCAAGCTCGGCCGCGGTGACGACGAACGCGCCGTCCGGCGGCGTGATCTTCTTGATCGTGCCTGCGGCGACCGGGCTGCGCACGAAGCGCACCCAGTGCGCGGCCGGCAGATCGGCGGTGAAGCGCCCGCGGCCGGTCACCAGCGCCGGGTCTTCCAGCCGCCGGATGGCGCGGCCGACCCAGGTTGTACCCGATCCTTTGGTAGCAGCGCTCATTTGACCGAGGCTTCCAGCGCGCGCCGAACCACGGCACGGACAAGATCACGGCGATACTCGCCGGTGGTCTGGATATCTTCGAGCGGATCGATCGCGGCGCTGGCGGCTTCCGCCGCTGTACGGAACGCGGCATCGCCGGGCGTCTGGCCGTTGAGCGCCGCTTCCGCTTCGGGAATGCGGCGCGGGCTGGCTTCCGCGCCGCCGACGCCCACATGGGCATCGGTGATGCGGCCATCGGCCAGACGATAAGTGACCAGCGAAGCCGACATGGCGAAGTCGCCGGCGCGGCGGCTGAATTCATTGAAGCCGAACTTGGTCCCGGCCGGCAGCAGCTTGTAGCGCACCTCCGCCA
The DNA here is from genome assembly GCA_019635575.1 of Pseudolabrys sp. Lineage (GTDB taxonomy): Bacteria > Pseudomonadota > Alphaproteobacteria > Rhizobiales > Xanthobacteraceae > Pseudolabrys. Next base: position 20,753 of record JAHBZF010000021.1, read on the forward strand.
GCAATTCGTCTTCCTTGAGCGCGGTTGACATCAGACCCTCGAAGAAGTCGCGCGCGGGGATGATGCGCTCGCCGCCCTTGCGCCGCGCCACCAGCTCGGCGTCGAGCGTTGCTGCGGTCAGACACCATTCCGACGACGGGTCGGCATGCGCGAGGCTGCCGCACATGGTCCCGCGCATGCGGATCGGATAATGCGCGATATTGTGCACGACCGACGCCAGCAGTGCGCCGAGTGGTCCCGGCTCGACCGGTTTATGGAATGCGCCGTGGCGTACGCGCGCGCCGACGATCAGCATGCCGTTCTCGACAATGAGTTTATCGAGGCCGGCGACCTCGTTGATGTCGACGAGATGTGCCGGACGCGCCATGCGGAACGCCATGATCGGCACGAGGCTCTGCCCGCCGGCCAGAACGCGGCCGTCCTGCGGTGCGACTTCGGCCAGAATCGCCAGCGCCTCATCCAGGGTTCGCGGCGTGTGACGAACAAAGGGCGCTGGCTTCATGGCATTACCTCGTCAGGCGTCGTCTAGCCCGATATCGACGGCAGGCGCCGCCTGGATGGTCTTGCTGGTCGAAACATAATCGACGCCGGTCTCGGCGATCGGCCGCACGGTGTCGAAGCGCACGCCGCCCGACGCTTCCAGCGGAATGCGTCCGGCGACGAGCTTCACCGATTCGCGCATCTCATCGAGCGGCATGTTGTCGAGCATGATGATGTCGGCTTTCGCCGCGACGGCTTCGCGCACCTGTTCGAGCCGGTCGCATTCGACCTCGATCTTGACCAGACCCGGCACGTGCGCACGGGCGCGTTCCACCGCCTTGGCGATGCTCCCGGCGACGGCGATGTGATTGTCCTTGATCATCACGCCGCCGTCGAGACCGAGGCGATGATTGGCGCCGCCGCCGCAGGTCACCGCATGCTTCTCCAGCATGCGCAGGCCGGGCGTGGTCTTGCGGGTGTCGATCAGCTTCGTCTTCGTGCCTTTGAGGAGATCCATCCAGCGCGCGGTCTCGGTGGCGATGCCGGAGAGGTGCTGGGTGATGTTGAGCGCGGTGCGCTCGACGGTGAGCAGGCTGCGGGCGGAGCCGGACACGATCAGCAGTGTCGTCTTCGGCTTGCAGCGGGTGCCGTCCTGGGTCTTGACCTCGACCTTCACGTTCGGGTCGTAACGTCTGAAACAGGCAGCTGCGACGTCGATGCCGGACAGCGACAGATCCTGCCGCGCATTCATGTGGAAGGTAGCCTTCGCGTCCGCCTCAATCATCGACAGCGCGGTAAGGTCGCCGTGGCCGATATCCTCCTCGAACCAGAGGTCGATCAGGCGATTGACGGAGTAGAGGTCCAGCATGCGGGCACTCGCTACAACAGGTGATCAGCCGATCCGCCGATGATAGCCCGCCGGGCCACCAAGGCAAGATCGTTTGTGCGCATACAAAAGCGGCCAAAACCGCCTAACGCGGCGCCGTCCGGTCCAGCAGCAGCAACAGCGCGTTGGCGGAAACCGCGAAAACCGACAGGAACAGCGCCACGGCCATGATGGTGGCGATGTCGCCCAGCCCCATGGCGCTGGTGATCATGAAGCCGAGCCCGCGCTGCGAGGCGAACATTTCGCCGATCAGGACGCCGAGCAAGGTCAGCGAGAAGCCAAGCCGCGCGCCGGCGAGCACTTCGGGGAGTACCGCGGGCAGGGCGACATGCCACGCCATCTGGCCGGGGGTCAGCCGCATAGTCTCGGCGGTACGCCAGTACACCGGCTTGATCTGCAGGATCGCCTTCATGGTGAAGATCGTCACCGGAATCAGGCCGTGCATGGCCCCGAACGCGATCTTGGCGGAGATGCCGAGGCCGAAGCACAGCAGCACCAGCGGATAGAGCGTCACCTTCGGGAGCGAATAGAGCGCGATCAGGATCGGCTCGGAGACGATTGCCGAGGTGCGGCTCAGGCCGAGCGCGACGCCGAGCGCGACGCCGCCGATCAGCGAGATCAGCGCGGCGGCGACGAACGCGCGGGCGGTTTCCGCGACATTGAGCCAGAACCGTTCGGTGCCGAGCAGTTTTCCGAGATGCTCGACGGTGTCGAGCGGGGAGGTCAGCGCGATGTCGCCGGCGATCCAATGCAGGATCTGCCAGGCGGCAACGATGCCGACGAGAAGCAGGATGAAGTCGACAAGACGTTTCATCGGCGCCTCACCGTCGCAGCCGGCTTTGCAGCCGGCGATCGATGGTGTCGAGCACCGCATTGGCGACGGTCGCGACAATGATGACGAGCAGCATCAGCCCGTACATCTTGCGGTTCTCGAAATTGTTGTAGGCGTAGGCGATCTGGTAGCCGATGCCCTGGCCCGACAGGATGAATTCGGAGGCGATCACCCCGATGAAGGCATAGGCGAAAGCGAGCTTGATGCCGGTGAACAGATGCGGTGCGGCTGCCGGCAGATCGATCAGCAGTGCGCGGCGCGCAAGCCCCATCCGATAGATCGCCGCGGTCTTGCGCAGCACGCGCGGGATGCGGTCGAGCCCGGTCAGGGTCGAGGCAATCATGGCGACGATCGACAGCAGCACGGCGATGGCGATGATCGCGCGATCGCTGACGCCGAACACGACGATGAACACCGGATAGAACATGAAGGTCGGGATCGCGTAATAGCTCGCGAGCAGAGGCTCCAGCGTCGCGCGCAATCGCGGGAGCGCGTGGATGGCGATGCCGAGCGCAAAACCCAGCGCGATCGACAGCGCCGAGGCGATCGCCACATCCTGCAAGGTCGAGACGATATCGGCGGTGAACTCGCCGGTGACAAGCAGATGCCACAGGCTGGTCGCCATCTCGGACGGCGGCAGCACGACGGTGCGCGGCAACACACCCAGGCGGCACAGCAGCTCGAAGACCAGAACGAAGGCGACCACGACCGCGAGGCGAATCCAGCCTTCGCGGGTCAGGCCGCCGCGTTTCATGGTCGCGTGCCCATCAGCTTGAGGGATTCGACGCGCAGCTTGTCCCACAACCGTGCCGTCACCGCGCCGAAGCCGGGATCGGAGACGATGCGGCTGTCGCGGTCGCGCGGCCAATGTGTTTCGACGATATCGATGAAGCGGCCCGGCCGCGCCGACATCACGCCGACGCGATCCGACAGCATCGCGGCCTCATCGAGCGCGTGGGTGATCAGCAGCACGGTCGCGCCGGTTTCGCGCCACAGCCGCAGCAGTTCGTCGCCCATCAACAGCCGTGTCTGTTGGTCGAGCGCGCCGAACGGCTCGTCGAGCAGGATCAGACGCGGTTGCAGCACCAGCGTGCGGGCGATGCAGACGCGCTGGCGCATGCCGCCGGAGAGTTGCGCCGGATAGGCGCGCTCGAAATCGCGCAGCCCCATGAAGCCGATCGCATAATCCACGCGCTTTCTGATTTCGGCCTCATCGACACCGGCGCGGCGCAGGCCGAACGCGACGTTGTCGCGAACCGTCAACCAGGGAAAAGAAGCGTCTTCCTGAAACACGACGCCGACGCCGTCCGGCACGCCGTCGATCGCCTTGCCCTCGAACGTGGCCGTCCCCTCGCTCGGCGGCGACAGGCCCGCGAGTACGTCGAGCAGGGTGGACTTGCCGCAACCGGAGGGTCCGACCACGGCGAAGAATTCGCCGTGGTAGAGGTCGAGGTCGATGGGTCCGAGCGCATGCAGGCCCGCGCCGGACGCCAGCGGGAACACCCGCGTGACGCCGCGCAGTTGCGCATGGATGGCGCGAGACGCTGGCATCTCCATGCCGGATGCGACGCCGTCGGAGGCGGCCGTCACAGCTTGCCTTGCAGGTCCTTGGGCAGGAACGACTGATCGACCAGCTTATTCCAGTCGACGTCTTCCTTCAGTTCGCCGATCAGCTTCAATCCTTCCGCCGTGCGGTCGAGTTCGGCGCGGTTGAAGTCGCCGAGGCTCCACATTTTCGGCGCGATCATGTTGTGAACCGCTTCCTTCGAGATCGCGGCGTCGAAATTCCACATCTTCTGCAGGATCGCGGCGGTCTCATCGGGGTTGGCATAGATCGCTTCGACGGCGGCGCGACGGCCGGCGATGATCGCGCGCAGTTTGTCGCCGTTGCTGCGGGCGAAATCGCGCGTGGTGATGCCGACGGATGTCGTCATCGGCGGCAGGATGTCTTTCGCCGCGGCGACAGTGCGATAGCGGTCCTTGCGGATGATCGAGAGCGGCTCGATCAGTGCGGCGGCCGACACCGCGCCCTGTTCGAGCATGGTCAGTGCCGGCGGATAACCGCCAGCGGCGACGCGCGTCACCTTGCCGGCGTCGATGCCTTTCGCCTTGAGTTCCATCAGGAAGATCATTTCCGACGACGACTTCGGCGAGGTGATCGCCACTTTCTTGTCGACCACGTCGGCGATGGTCTTCACGTCGGAGTTCGGCATCGTCACCAGCGTCGATTCCGCGACGGTGCGCGTGCCGACATTGACGATGACGAGGTCGAGCCCCTGCCGTGCCGCGGCGAGCGCGGCCGGTAGCGCCACTTCTCCGTAAGGTGTGGCGTTGGCGAGAATGTTGCGCACCGTGGTACCGCCGCCTGCGGAGCCGATGATGCCGGTGATATCGATGCCGGCCTTCTTGAACAGGCCCTTTTCCATCCCGACCGCGAACGGGGCGCCGTAGAGGCTCTGGCCCCATTGCGTGACGGCGATTTCCTCGGCGCGGGCAGGGGCCTGCAATGCTGCGCTGGCGATGAGCAGCGGGGCGGCATAACGAAGCAAACGAGTCCTGATGTTGATCATGATCTCCACCTGATCCGGACTTGAGTTTGTTTGTACGCAAACGATAGGCTAGGGGCGGGCCTCCGGGGTGTCAAGAAAGGGTTTTTGCGAGACGCGCGCCGCGACGCGATATTGTCTTACGTGCCGACCTTCAGCTCCGAGACGAGTCCGCGCAGCGTCGCGACCGTCGACAGCGCGACGATCCGGCCGGTGCGGGGATTGTCCGACGGCACGTTCTCGATCGCCATGGAGAAACGCGCGGTGTCGGCATCGACTTCGATGCGATGCGTGTTGAGCGTCAGCGCCGGATCGGCCCAGATTTCCAGTTGCGTGCGATCCGGCCCGATGCCGGCGAGACTGAGCGCCACGGCGACATTCACATTGGCTGGAAAGCCCTTCACGCCGTCGCGGGCACTGCCGGAAAACACCAGCAGCGGCTTGTCGAGATTTTTCACCGAGATGTTGTTGTTGACGAGATGCGGCGCGCCGTCGAGTCCGCCCGGCGGCTTGCGCGTGATCATCTTCACCGAACGGATATCGCCTTCGGCGGCCGCGCGCACGGCGTCGAGCGCCAGCAGCGCGCCGGACGGCACCAGAATGCGCGCATCCTTCTCCTTGGCGCGTGCCACCAGATCCCAGTTCGGCAGCAACTGCCCGACCGACAGTGGCATGAAGATGCGGCCGCGATCGATCGCGCTGATGGCGATGTCACGGAACAGCACGGGCGGCAGCATCTCCACCACCACGTCGCAATCCTCGGCCAGCGCCGCCGGCGCCTTGAAGGGGATCGTTCCAAGCTCCGGCAGGTTACGCCGCGCTTTGTCCTGGTCGTGCACCGAGACCGCGCCGAGCGCCAAACCGGGAACACCCCGGATCAGCCGACGCGCCACTTCGAGTCCGACGCCGCCGAGACCTGCCAAACCAACTCGCAATACCCGTGCCATGCCGCTTTCCTCCGCTTGCCGGAGGTGCATTAGCGAGGTTCCGCACGCCGGTAAACCCGGACTCTCCGGTAACCGGTGGTGTCAGCGTCCGCGGCCGGTGAAATTCGGCTTGCGCTTGTTCATGAAGGCGCTGACGCCTTCCTGATAGTCCGGCGCGAGACTGGCATCGCGCTGGCTGTCGCGCTCCAGATCGAGCTGCTGGTCCAGCGTGTTGTCGGCGGAGGCGTTCAGCGCGCGCTTGATCAGCGACAGGCCGTAGGTCGGCGCGCTGGCGAAATGCGCACACAATTTGTGCGCTTCATCCATCAGGGTGGCGTCATCAACCGCCTTCCAGATCATGCCCCAGTCCTCGGCCTTGCGGGCGGGCAGCGGTTCGGCCAGTAGCGCAAGCCCGCGGGCGCGCGCCATACCGACCAGCCGGGGAAGATGCCAGGTCCCGCCGGAATCCGGAATGAGGCCGACCTTGGCGAACGACTGGATGAACGTTGCCGACTGCGCTGCCAGCACGATGTCGCAGGCGAGCGCGATATTGGCGCCGGCGCCGGCGGCGACGCCGTTCACGGCCGCGACCACCGGAAACGGCAGCGCCTTGAGCTTGCGGATCAGCGGATTGTAGTGCTGCTCCAGCGTGCCGCCGAGCACGACCTGTTCGCCGGGCTTCGCCAGCCGGTCGCTGAGATCCTGTCCGGTGCAGAATGCACGACCGGCGCCGGTCAGGAGCAGCGCGCGACAGCTCGCATCGGCTTCGGCGGCCTCGACCGCCTGTCGCAACGCTGCGTGCTGCGCCTCGTTGAACGCATTGAGCCGGTCCGGCCGGTTCAGCGTCAGCACGCGATAGCCCGGCCGCGTCTCGACCAGCACCTCATCCATCACACGTCTCCTGCACCCCGCTGGCGCAGCTTATAGCAGGACCGCGAGGATTTAGAGATGCGTCGCGCCGCCGTCGAGATTGATCGACTGGCCGGTGACGAACGCGGCGTTGTCGGAGGCGAGGAACAGGGCGGTGCCGACCAAATCCTCCGGCGTCTCCGGGCGCGGGATGCACTGCATCGCGACGATGCGCTGCTTCTGCTCCGGCGTTACGGTCTTGCGCTCGATCTCGGTGAAGGTCGCGCCCGGCAGGATGGCGTTGACGGTGATGCCGTCGCCGCCGAGTTCGCGTGCCATCGACCGGCTCATGCCGGCGAGCGCCGCCTTCGAGGCGATGTAGTGCAGGTAGTTCGGCCGGCCCATCGACACCGCGCCGGAGGCGATATTGATGATGCGGCCGCGCTTCTGCCGGCGCATCGCCGGCAGCACCGCGCGGGCGCACAGGAACGGGCCGGTGACGTTGACGCGCAGCACGCGCTCCCATTCGTCGAGCGGGATCTGGTCGAATGGCCGCATCTCCAGCGTCGAGAAGATGCCGGCGTTGTTGATCAGCGTGTCGATCCGCCCGCACTGGTCCTCGACAACGCGCGCCATCAGCTTGACCGAGGCTTCCTCGCTCACGTCGGTCTCGATCGCCAGCGCCTTGCCGCCGGCGGCCATGATCTCTTCCGCGACATCGGTCGCCTTGCGCGCGTTGAGCTCGGCGATCACGGCGGTGGCGCCGGCCAGCGCGAATGCCTTGGCGAAGGCGCGGCCGATGCCCTGGCCGGCGCCGGTGATGACGATGACGTGGTCCTTGAGCGATCCGAAATCGGTCATGCGACACCTTTGTGATTCTTGATGTGATGGTCGAACGCCTCGCGCGCGTTCCACGGCGTCCACCACAGCGGCACGCCCAGCTCCCTGGCGATGAGGCCGGCGGTGATGTAGCCGGCACCGCCGGAGATCGCGCCGCCCGGATGCCCGGACGAGCCCGCGCAATAGAGATTCGGGATCGGCGTCTTGTAGCCGAAGTGATTGTACATCACCTGATCGGCGTTGAAGGCGCCCATGAAGATGTCGCCCTCGCGCATATTGATCATCTCCTGCGTGTATTCGCGCCCGGTGTAGACGTAGCGCGCCAGCACGTTCTTGTCGGTCATATTCGGGCAGACCTTGGCCCAGGTCTCGATGATCTTGTCGGAGAACTCTTCCTTGAAACTCTCGTAATCCTGCCCGCCGATGTCGGGATTGAGCGGCATCACATGCCAGGCATAGGTCGTCGCCTTGCCGGGCGGCGCCTGCGTCGGGTCGAGCAGGCTGAGCGGTCCCGCGCCGAACTGGATCACCTTCGGCACGCGGCCGGCCTTGGTGTCCTCGTGCGCCGAGAACAGGTCGTCCATGGTCTCCGCGCCGATGCTCCATTTCTGGGCACGGTTGATGTTCGGATCGAATTTTTCCGCGGCAAAGCGCGGGCTTTCATTGAGCGCCAGATGCAATCCGAACAGGCTCCACTTCGTGTATTGGAACTGGTCGACCTTGTTGAGGAATGGCTGCGGCAATTGCGCGCGGCCGACGAGCTTCTCGAAGGTCTGATGCACGTCGAGGGTCGAGGCGACGAACTGGGTCGCGCGGACGGTGCGGCCGTCGGCCAGCGCGATGCCGGTCGCCTTGCCGCCTTCGATGACGATGCGGTCGATAGCGACCTGTGGCTGAAACGTGCCGCCGGCGGCGATGAAACATTCCATCAGTCCGCGCGCCAGATTGAACGAGCCGCCCTGGCAGAGCTGATAGCCGCTCTCCAGGTCGAAGGCGCGGATCACCGAACCCATCGGGCTGGTTTTCGATGTGGTGTCGACCAGCCAGGTTCCGAACAGCGAGACCTTGAACAGGAACAGGAGCTGGACGTGCTCGTTCTCGAACAGGTCGCGCACCACTTCCAGCGGTTCGCGGCGCGAAACGGCGAGGAATTCGCGGCCGAGTGCCGTCTGCGACAGCAGCGCCTCACGCTCCGCCTGCGGCAGCGGCTCGGAAAACCGCTCCGGCATGAAAATCTCGCGGGTGATGGTCTCGGCGCGCGCATTCCAGTCGCGGAATGTCTGGGCGTCTCGCTTGGAAAAACGGGCGAGATTGGCGACGGATTCCTCGAGATCGCGGCCGAGCACCAGCGCCGTGCCGTCGGCATGGGCCTGCGCCAGTTCGTAGCGCGGCGTGATGTAGTTCACGCGCTCGCCGACGCCGAGATCCTTGAACCACGGCGCCTCGGTGATGTGGAAATGATTGATCGAATGCAGGTTGTGATAGAAGCCTGGCAGCGTCACTTCCTCGGTGGAGAGGCCGCCGCCGTAGCGCAGCCGACGTTCCACCAGCAGAATCTTCAGGCCGGCGCGAGCGAGATAGGTGCCGAGGATCAGGCCATGATGTCCGGCGCCGATGATGATCCCGTCATACGTCCTGTCGAGTGCGGCGGCCATGGCGTGTCCTCTGGGCGTTGTCCCTGGATTTTGTCGGGGCAGCATGGCGGCTCACCCGCGCCGGTCAATGGTCGCGCCTGCGGGACAGCCCTGCGGGAGGCGTACGCCATTTTTTACGCATATGTAAATTATTTCTTGACTTGGTTTTGGCTGCCGCGCGACACTCCGCAGCCGGCGAAGGACAGCGTATCCGATCCTTTCGCAAGGCGGATGGTCTTGCGGGTAGACCTTTCGACCGCTCTCCCGCTAGATTAGCGCCAGTCCAACTGGCCGGAACGGCCTCGGGAGGGAACATCAATGAAACAAAAGACCATGCTGCTCGCCAGCGCATTGCTGATGGCGGCGATGCCGGCCTATGCGCAGCAGAAATCCGTCAAGATCGGCTTCGTCAGCACCTTCAGCGGCCCGACGGCCGTGATCGGCAACGACATGCGCAACTCGTTCGAGGTGGCGCTCGACCACATGGGCCGCAAGATGGGCGGTCTGCCGGTCGAGGTGATCTACGAGGACGATGGCCAGAAGCCGGATGTGGGCAAGCAGAAGGTCGAGAAGCTGGTTCAGTCCGACAAGGTTGACTTCATCGCCGGTATCATCTGGTCGAACGTGCTGCTCGCCTCGCTCAAGACCGCGGTGGATTCCAAGACCTTCCTGATCAGCGCCAATGCCGGCCCGTCGCAGATCGCCGGCGAGCTGTGCAACCCGTACTTCTTCACCACCTCCTGGCAGAACGACCAGACGCCGCAGGCGATGGGCATCTACATGAACCAGAAGGGCGTGAAGTCCGCCTTCCTGATCAATCCGAACTACGCCGCCGGCAAGGACATGGCGTCCGGCGTGAAGTCGACCTTCAAGGGCAAGATCGTCGGTGAGGAATACACCGTCTGGCCGTCGCAACTCGACTTCTCGGCTGAATTGTCGAAGGCGCGCGCCTCGGGCGCGGACGCGATCTTCGCGTTCTATCCCGGTGCCGCCGGCGTGCAGTTCCTCAACCAGTACGTCCAGGCGGGCATGAAGCAGCAGATCCCGCTCTACACCGCCTACATGATCGACGAACTGTCGCTGCCGCTGCAGAAGGAAAATGCACTCGGCATTCCGGGCGCGCAGGAATGGGTCAACGACCTGCCGAACGAGCAGAACAAGAAGTTCGTTGCCGACTATCGCGCCAAATATCCGGGCAAGCGCCCGAGCTATTACGGTGCGCAGGCCTATGACGCCGCCCAGCTCATCAACAGCGCCGTCGTCGGGGTCAAGGGCGACCTGACCAAGAAGGACGACATGATCGCCGTAATGAAGAAGGCCGACTTCAAGTCGGTGCGCGGCAACTTCAAGTACGGCAACAACCACTTCCCGATCCAGAATTTCTATCTGCAGGAAGTGGTCAAGGACGCCAATGGCGAACTGTCGCTGAAGACGATGGCCACCATCGTCGAGAACGCGCAGGACAACTACCACACCAAGTGTCCGATGAAGTAATTCGGGGTCACGCCCGGAACGCGGCGGCAATTGGGGTTGCCGCCGCGTTCGCTTTTCGGAAAAGATCACGACACGGGTCCTGAGGGGGACTGTCTCGGACAATGTTGCTCTTCATCGAACAATTGCTGAACGGGCTGCAGTTCGGCCTGCTGCTGTTCCTGCTGGCGGCCGGACTGACGCTGGTGTTCGGCATCATGGACATGGTGAACCTCGCGCACGGTTCGCTGTACATGATGGGCGCCTATTTCGCCGCGACCTTCGCGGCCTGGACCGGCAGTTTCATCGGCGGCGCGTTGCTCGCTCTCGGCGCCACGTTCCTGCTCGGTATCGCGCTTGAATTCATCGCGTTGCGCCACCTCTACGGCCGCGACCATCTCGATCATGTGTTGGCGACGTTCGGCCTGATCCTGTTCTTCAACGAACTGGTGCGGCTCGTCTGGGGGCCGGGCGGCCTGAGCCTGCCGCTGCCGGCGTGGCTCACGTTCCCGGTGCAGATCCTGCCCGGCGTCTATTATTCCGCCTATCGCCTGAGCATCATCGTCGTCTCGCTGCTGGTCGCCGGGTTCCTCTATGTGCTGGTGATGCGTACGCGCATCGGCATGTTGATCCGTGCCGGCGCGTCCAATCGCGAAATGATCGGCGCGCTCGGCATCAACATCAAGCTGCTGTTCATGCTGGTGTTCGGCCTCGGCGCCGCGCTCGCCGCGCTCGCCGGGCTGATGCAGGCGCCGATCCTCACCGTGCAGATCGGCATGGGCGAGAACATCCTGATTCTTGCCTTCGTCATCATCGTCATCGGCGGCATCGGCTCGATCCGCGGCGCCTTCATCGCGGCGGTGCTGGTCGGCCTGATCGACACGCTCGGCCGTTCGTTCCTGCCTGACCTGCTGCGCAATATCCTCAGTTCCACCGCCGCCTCGACCGCCGCACCGGCGATCTCGTCGATGCTGATCTACCTGCTGATGGCTGTGGTCCTGGTGGTCCGGCCGGAGGGGCTGTTCCCGGCCAGCCGTCGATGATGAAACAATCGCTCTTGTCCGTGCGCGGCATCGCCATCGCGATCATGCTGCTGCTGCTGGCGCTGCTGCCGGTCTATTCGCACGCGACCGGCAACATCTTCGCGCTGACGCTGTTCACCCGTATCCTGATCTACGCGCTCGCCGCCGCGAGCCTCAATCTGATCATGGGCTTCGGTGGCATGATGAGCTTCGGCCACGCCGCTTATCTCGGCATCGGCGGCTATGCGGTCGGCATCCTGGCGCATGAGGGTATTGCGTCGGGCTTCATCCAGTGGCCGGTGGCGATCGCGGTGTCGGCGCTGTTCGCATTGGTCATCGGCGCGCTGTCGCTGCGCACCCGCGGCGTCTACTTCATCATGATCACCATGGCGTTCGCGCAGATGGCCTATTACATCGCCGCCGGCATGGCCCGCTATGGCGGCGACGACGGCCTGACCATTTACAAGCGCAGCGACTTCGCCGGGCTAATCAATCTGTCCGACAAGGTGCAGTTCTATTATCTCTGCTTCGTGCTGCTGCTGGCGGCGATCTATCTGATCTACCGCATCGTCAATTCGCGCTTCGGCATGGTGGTGCAGGGCGCGCGCTCCAACGAAAAGCGCATGCAGGCGATCGGCTTTCCCACCTACCGCTACCAGCTCACCTGCTTTGTGATCGCCGGTACCTTGTGCGGCATCGCCGGTGCGCTGCTCGCCAACAACACCGACTTCGTCAGTCCGGCGATCATGTACTGGACGCGCTCCGGCGACCTGATGGTGATGGTCATCCTCGGCGGCATGGGCTCATTGTTCGGCCCGGTGTTCGGCGCGATCGTGCTGCTGGTTCTGGAAGAGTTGCTGTCGCAGTTCACCGAATATTGGCAGATCATTCTCGGGCCGATGCTGCTCCTGATCGTCTTGTTCGCGCGTGGCGGTATCGACGGCATGCTCGGGAGGCGCACCCATGACTGATGCGCTTTTGCAGGTCAAAAACCTCAGCAAGCGGTTCGGCGGCATCGTCGCCACCGACGATCTGTCGCTCGATGTGCGGCAGGGAGAACTGCATGCGCTGATCGGCCCGAACGGCGCGGGCAAGACAACACTGATCACGCAGCTCACCGGCCAGCTCACGCCGGACAGCGGCGCAGTGCTGTTCGCCGGCGCGGATATCAGCAGCCTGCCGGCCTATCAGCGCAGTCAGCTCGGCCTCGCGCGCTCGTTCCAGATCACGTCGTTGTTCCTCGACATGACTGCGCTCGACAATGTCGCGCTCGCGGTGCAGGCGCACGCCGGTCATTCGTTCCGGTTCTGGGCACCGGCACGCGGCGAGGCGGAACTGCGCGATCCGGCCCGTGTCGCGCTCAGCCGCGTCGGATTGTCGGAAAGGATGAATGTCCGTGCCGCGGCCATGAGCCACGGCGAGCATCGGCTGATCGAGATCGCCATGGCGCTCGCCGCGAAGCCGCGCCTGCTCTTGCTGGACGAGCCGATGGCCGGCCTCGGCCCGGAAGAATCCGCCCGCATGGTGACGCTGCTGCGCGAATTGAAGCGCGACTATGCGATCCTGCTGGTCGAGCACGACATGGAGGCGGTGTTCGCGCTCGCCGACCGTATCACCGTGCTGGTCTATGGCCGCGCGATCGCTACCGGCGCCCCCGATGCGATCCGCGCCAACGAAGACGTGAAGCGCGCCTATCTCGGCGAGCAGAAAGCGGTGACGCGTCATGGTTGATACGGCGCCGCTGCTGCAGCTCGACAAGGTCGAGACCTGTTACGGTTTGAGTCAGGTTCTGTTCGGCGTGTCGCTGTCGATCATGCCGGGCGAGGTCGTGACGCTGATGGGGCGCAACGGCATGGGCAAGACCACCACCGTGCGCTCGATCATGGGGTTGACGCCGGCGCGCGCCGGCAGCATCCGCTTTTCCGGGTCGGATATTCGCGCGCTGCCGTCCTATCGCGTGGCGAAGCTCGGTCTCGGTCTGGTGCCGGAAGGCCGGCAGATTTTCCCGAACCTCACCGTGCGCGAAAACCTCGTCGCCACCGCGCGCGGCGACGGCGAGGGTGCCTGGACGCTCGACAAGGTGCATGCGCTGTTTCCGCGACTCGCCGAGCGCGGCGGCAATATGGGTAATCTGCTCTCGGGCGGCGAACAGCAGATGCTGGCGATCGGCCGCGCGCTGATGACCAATCCCCGTCTGCTGATCCTCGACGAAGCGACCGAAGGTCTCGCGCCGCTGATCCGCGAGGAAATCTGGAACTGCCTCGGCATGCTGAAGAAGGCCGGGCAGTCGATCCTGGTGATCGACAAGAACGTCGATGCGCTGACCGAGATTGCCGACCGGCATTACATGATCGAGCGTGGCCGCGTGGTCTGGAACGGCACCTCGCGCGACCTGCTCGACGCGCCGGAGATCCAGCACCGTTATCTCGGGATTTGATCCCGGTTATTCCGCTGGCTGCGGTTGCGGGTCCGTCGCTACCGTGTGGCCGGCGCCGCCGAGGCGGCGGTGCAGCCGGTCGAGCAGCAGATAGATCACCGGCGTGGTGTAGAGCGTCAGCACCTGCGAGACGATCAGGCCGCCGATAATGGTGATGCCGAGCGGCCGGCGCAGCTCCGAGCCGGGGCCGGTGGCAACGACCAGCGGGATCGCGCCAAGCAGTGCCGCCATGGTGGTCATCAGGATCGGCCGGAAGCGTTCGAGACAGGCTTCGTAGATCGCGCGCTCCGGCAGCAGGCCGCGCCGCCGCTCGCCCTCCAAAGCGAAGTCGACCATCATGATGCCGTTCTTCTTGACGATGCCGATCAAGAGGATGATGCCGATGAAGGCGATCACCGTCAGTTCGGTGTTGAACGCCTGCAAGGCGAGCAGCGCGCCGAGACCCGCCGACGGCAGGGTTGAGATGATCGTCAGCGGGTGCGCCAGGCTCTCATAGAGCACGCCGAGCACGATATAGACCGCGAGCAGCGCCGCGACGATCAGCAGCGGCTGCGCGCTTGCGCTTTGTTGAAATGCGCGGGTGTCGCCGGCGAAATCCGCGTTGATGCTGTCGGGCATGTGCAGTTCGGCGACCGCCTGTGAAATCGATGTCGTGATCTCTTCGAGCTTCGCGCCTGGCGTGATGTTGTAGCTGATCGTCACCGACGGGAACTGTCCCTGATGGTTGACGACCAGCGGCGACAGGCCGCGTTCGACCCGCGCCACGGATGACAGCGGCACCTGGCCGGATGCGCCGTTGACGAATACCTGATGCAGATCGGATGGATCGGCCTGATAACGCGGGTCGATCTCCATGATCACGCGATACTGGTTGCGCTGGGTGTACAGCGTCGAAATCTGCCGCTGCGAAAACGCGTTGTTCAGCGCATTGTCGATGTCCTGAATCTTGACGCCGAGCCGCGCCGCCGCGTCGCGGTCGATCTTGACGTCGGCCTGCAGGCCGCCCTGTTCGCGGTCGGTGGTGACGTCGACGATGCCGGGCAGCCTGCGGATGCGTTCCTGCACGCGCGGCACCCATTTCTGCAATTCCTCGAAGTCCGAGCTCCACAGGGTGAACTGATATTGTGAATCGGTCTGCCGCCCCCCGACCCGCAGGTCCTGCGCCGGCACCATGAACACGCGCAGGCCGGGAATGTTGGTGAGTTGCGCGCGCAGCCGCGCCACCACCGCCTGCGTGCTGATGCCACCGCGCTCGTTCTGCGGCTTCAGGCTGATGAACATGCGGCCGCGATTGACCGAGCCGTTGAAACCGCTCGACCCGACAGAGGAGCCGACGCTGGCGATGGCCGGGTCGGCCATGACGATGTCGAGCGCCTTCTGCTGCAGGTCCACCATCGCCTGATAGGAGATGTCGGTCGATGCCTGCGTGCCGCCGAAGATCAGTCCGGTGTCGTCCTGCGGGAAATAGCCCTTCGGCGTCTTGATGAACAGGAACACGGTCAAGGCAATGGTGGCGACGAACACCAGCAGGACCAGCGCGTTCCGGCGCAGCACGATGGCGAGCGTGCGTGCATAGAACGCGATCATGCGCGACAGCACCGCCTCGACCGCGCGGTCGAGCCAGGTTGCGTTGGGGCTCGGCGGCGAGCGCACGAAATAGGCGCAGACCATCGGCGTCACCGACAGCGAGATCACAGTCGAGACTGCGATGGCGAAGGCGAGCGTCACCGAGAATTCGCGGAACAGGCGGCCGACAATGCCGCTCATGAACAGCAGCGGAATGAAGGCGGCGATCAGCGAGATGCTGATGGAGACGACGGTGAAGCCGATCTGCTTGGCGCCCATCAACGCCGCGCGCAGCGGCGCATGGCCCTTTTCGAGATTGCGGAACATGTTCTCGATCATGACGATGGCATCGTCGACGACGAAACCGATGCTGACCGCGAGCGCCATCAGCGACAGATTGTTGATCGAGAAGCCGACCGCCCACATCGCAGCGCAGGTGCCGGCGAGCGACAGCGGCACGGTGATGCCGGCGGCAATGGTGGCGGCGCCGCGGCGCAGGAACAGGAACACCACAGCCATCACCAGCAGCGCGGTGGCGGCGAGCGTCAGCTCCATGTCGTGGACGCTGGCGCGAATGGTCTGGGTGCGGTCGCTGAGGACGGAGAATTCGAGCCCGGCGGGAACCAGCCGCTGGATGTCCGGCAGCGCCGTGAAAATGCGGTCCACCGTCTCGATGACGTTGGCGTCGGCCTGCTTGGTAATGATCAACAGCACCGCAGAGTCGCGGTTGAAGCGCGCGTCGGAGCGGCGGTTGCGCACGCCGGGCTCGACCTTGGCGATGGAGCCGAGCCGGACCACATTGCCGTCCACCGTTTTGACGACGATCGGCTCGTAGTCGCGCGGATCGGACAGTTGCTTGTTGGTGCTGATGGTGGAGGCGCGCTGCGGTCCGTCGAACACGCCGATCGGCCCGACCGCGTTGGCGTTCACGATAGCGGTGCGCACGTCCTCCATCGACAGGCCCATGGAGGCGATCTGCACCGGATCGACCCGCACGCGCACGGCCGGCTGCTCCGAGCCGGCGGCGGTGACTTCCGCCACGCCGTCGATCTGCGACAGCCGCTGCACGATCACGGTGTCGGCGGCGTCGTAGATCGCGCTCGGCAGCATAGTCTTCGACGTGAGCGCGAGGATGAGGATCGGCGCGGCCGCCGGATTGGCTTTGCGGAAGGTCGGCAGGGTCGGCAGGTCGCCAGGCAGCGTCGCCAGCGCGGCGTTGAGCGCGGCCTGCACGTCGCGTGCCGCGCCCTCGATGTTGCGCGACAGGTCGAACTGCACGGTGATGCGCGAGGAGCCGAGTGACGACACCGAGGTCATCTCGGTCACGCCGGCGATTTCGCCGAGGCGGCGTTCCAGCGGCGCGGCGACGGTGGCGGCCATGGTCGCCGGATCGGCACCGGGGCGGCTCGCCATGATGTTGATGGTCGGGAATTCCACCGACGGCAAGCTCGACACCGGCAACTGGTCGTAAGCGACAGCGCCGACCAGGAACAGGCCGATCGCCATCAACGTGGTGCCGATCGGCCGCCGGATGAACGGGTAGGAGAAGTTCACGGCCGTTCTCCGGCCGCAGGCGCTCCCGAGGTGGCGCGCGGCGCGCGGGCCGGCACTGGCGACAGCCGCACCCGCAGCCGCTCCATGTAGAGGTAGATCACCGGCGTGGTGTAGAGCGTCAGCAGTTGCGACAGCAGCAGGCCGCCGATGATGGTGACGCCGAGCGGGTTGCGCAGCTCCGAGCCGGTGCCGCCTTCGAGCGCCAGCGGCAGCGCGCCGAACAGGGCGGCGAGCGTCGTCATCATGATCGGCCGGAAGCGCAGCAGCGCCGCCTTCGTGATCGCCTCGCGCGGGGAAAGCCTGTCGCGGCGCTCCGCCTCGATGGCGAAATCGATCATCATGATGGCGTTCTTCTTGACGATGCCCATCAGCAGCACGATGCCGATCAGCGAAATCACCGACAGGTCGTAGCCGAACAGCATCAGCGCCAGCAGCGCGCCGACGCCGGCGGAGGGCAGCGTCGACAGGATCGTCAGCGGGTGGATGAAGCTCTCGTACAGCACACCCAGCACGATGTAGATCGCGACGATGGCGGCAAGGATCAGCCACGGCTCGCTGGCCAGCGACTTGGCGAATTCGGCGGCGTCGCCCGAATAAACGCCGAGCACGGAAGCCGGCACGCCGATGTCGCGTTCGGCGGCATTCACCGCGGCGACCGCGTCGCTCAGCGCCGCCCACGGCGCGAGATTGAAGCTGATGGTGACGGAGGGGAACTGCTCCTGATGCGCGATGGCAAGCGGGGCGGCGGTGTGCTCGAAGCGCGCGAAGGCGGAGAGCGGCACCTGCGCGCTGCCCGTCACGGCGTTGGGCGTTGCGGTGGTGTCGGTGTTGAGCGTGCCGGTCGCCGTGTTGCCGACGGTGGCGGTCGTCCCGGTCGAGGTGATGCTGCCGGTGACATAGATCTTCGACAGCGCCGCGGGGTCCTGCTGGTAGCGCGGCTGCGCCTCGAGGATGACGCGATACTGGTTGGCCTGCCCGTAGATGGTCGAAACCTGGCGCTGGCCGAAGGCGTCATAGAGCGTGTCGGTCACCGTCTGCATCGAGACGCCGAGCCGGCCGGCCTTTTCGCGATCGACATTGACGAAGATGCGCGGCCCGCCTTCCTGCGCCTCGTTGGCGACGTCGCGCAGCGCCGGGTTCTGCCGCAGCGCCAGCGCCAGCTTGCCGGCCCACTCGGTGACGGCGCCGGCGTCGGTGGCGGTCAGCGTGTACTGGTACTGGCCGCGGCTGGCGCGCGTCGATATCTGGATGTCCTGCGCGGCGCGGAAATAAACCGTCATGCCGGGGATCGGCGCCACCTTTTCCTTGAGCCGTTCGATGATCGCGCCGGCCAGCGCGCCGCGCTCGCTGCGCGGCTTGAGCGAAATCGACAGCCGCCCGGAATTCGGCGTGGCGTTGAGCGGGCTGACGCCGATCACCGAGACGACCCCGGCGACATCCGGATCGTCGCGCACCACGGCCTCGATCTC
>JAHBZF010000022.1 GCA_019635575.1 Pseudolabrys sp.
GAGGTCCGGCCGCACGTCGAATTCGGCGCGGACCAGGCCCTTGCCGTTCTCGCCGCCTTCTTCCGAGATTTCGGTGATGCGATCGAACATCAACATGGGCGGCAGCGGAAGCTGCGGATTGCCCGTTCCGAACAGTTCACCGCGGCCGCAGGCCAGCAGATCTTCATAGCCAAAGCTCGACGGCCGGCTGCCCATGGACGGTCTTTCCTCGCTGCGCATGATGGACGATGACGTCATTCGTGCTGTCCTAACATACGGGGTCCACAGGGCAAAGATGGCGCCGGCATGGTGCCGGGGTATGGCGCCTGACGGCGACTGGCCGGCGGAAATTCCGCTTTAGAATCAATCAAAGGTGGCTCCTCCGGCGTTGCGAAAGAGTTGCATCTAGAACCCGGCTTCGTATATGTTGCAGATGAAACGGCTTTGTGACTGACGCCGGGTTCTTGAAACCCGGATTGTTGAGCGTGACATGATGGATATGCGTACCAAGTTCGCTTCGCTGACACAGGTGGACGATTCCGTGACAGCCACGACGAAACATCCTTCCGATCTCACCGGCTGCCCCTGGCACGACGTGAAGTCCATGCTGCGCTCTGTCGGCCTGCGCCCGACGCGGCAGCGCATGTCGCTCGGCTGGATCCTGTTCGCCAAGGGCGACCGGCACATCACTGCGGAAATGCTGTATGAGGAAGCGACCAAGGCGAAGGTGCCGGTGTCGCTGGCGACCATCTACAACACGCTGCATCAGTTCACCGAGGTCGGCCTACTGCGTCAGGTCGCGGTCGAAGGCTCGAAGGCTTATTTCGACACCAACGCCTCGGAACATCACCATTTCTTCGTCGAGGACGCCAACCAGCTCGTCGATATTCCGGGCGCCGAGGTGATCGTCGACAAGATGCCGACCGCGCCTGAAGGCTACGAGATTTCGCGCATCGACGTCGTGGTGCGTCTGCGCAAGAAATAACGCCGAACAACACTCCAAACATTCAGCCCGGCTTCGGCCGGGCTTTTTTCTGCCGTGACGGGCCTCGATTTTTTCGGGGGGCCGCGTCGGCGCGCTTGCAGCTTTCACGCGGCTGTCGTCAACTTGCGCCAACAGGTCGCAGGGAGTGTCCACATGTCATCCTTCATCCGCCCGCTCATCCTTGCTGCCGCCCTCACCGGCTTTGCGGCGGCCGCGCATGCCCAGGCGCTGGAGGACAAACTCGTCATCGTCACCTCCTTCTCGAAGGATCTCACCGTCCCGTTCGCACAGGCGTTCGAGAAGAAGCACCCCGGCACCAAGGTCGAGGTGCAGAACCGCAACACCGCCGCGGCGGTCGCCTTCATCCGCGAAACCAAATCCAATCCACCGGACATCATGTGGGCGTCGGCGCCGGACGCATTCGAGGTGTTGAAGAAGGACAAGCTGCTGCAGGCTTACAAGCCGCAGGCGCCCGGCATCGCCGAAAAGGTCGGCTCCTATCCGGTCAACGACCCGGAGAATTTCTATACGGGCTTCGCCGCGTCCGGTTACGGCATCATGTACAACACGCGCTATCTGCGCGCGAACAGCCTGCCGCCGCCGAAGGAATGGGACGACCTGAAGAAGCCGGTCTATGCCGGCCATGTCGGCATCTCCGCGCCGTCGCGCTCCGGCACCACCCATCTCACCGTCGAAACGATGTTGCAGGGCGAGGGCTGGGAGAAGGGCTGGGCGACGCTGCTGGAAATCGGCGGCAACTTCGCGCAGGTGTCGGACCGTTCGTTCGGCGTGCCGGACGCCGTCAACAGCGGACAGTATGGCATCGGCATCGTCATCGACTTCTTCGGCCTGTCGGCGAAAGCGTCGGGCTTTCCGGTCGAGTTCGTCTATCCGACCGTGACCACGCTGGTGCCGGCCAATGTCGGCATCATCGCCAATGCGAAGAATCCGAACGCGGCAAAAGCCTTCATCGAATTCCTGCTGTCCGATGAAGGCCAGCAACTGCTGCTCGATCCGAAGATCCAGCGGTTGCCGGTGAAAGCCTCCGCCTACGCCAAGGCGCCGGCCGGCTATCCCAATCCGTTCAAGGATGCCTCGCTCGGCGCGCGCGTGAAATTCGACGCCGACGTCTCGGAAGCGCGCTACGCGCTGCTCAACTCACTGTTCGACCGCATCATCACCTTCCGTCTCAAGGAGCTCAACGCGGCGTGGAAGGCGATCCATGAAGCCGAAGCAAAGTCAAAGAGCGCGGAGGCGCGCCGGCTGATCGAGGAGGCGCGCCGCCTCGCCACCGCCGTTCCGATCGGCGACAAGGAAGCCGCCGAACCCGCCATCGCCGCCTCATTCAAGGAATTGAAGAAGGGCGAGAAGGCCGCCGGCCGTCAGGCAGAGTTCGAGGAAAAGTGGGACAGCTTCGCCATCGCGCATTACACCGACGCCAAGGCGATGGCGGAGAAGGCGCTGGCGGCGAAGTAATCCCGCACGCATAGTCTTCCCATGAGCGCGCCGGCACTCGCCTCGACCTCACGATCCGCGCGCAGCAGCGTCGGCCGAAAGCTCGCCGCCTATAACGCCAGCCCGACGCAGGCGCTCGCGCTTCTCGTCATCGCGCTGCTGTTGGTCGCGTTCCTGGTCGTGCCGATCGTGCGGGTGATCGTCGTCGCCTTCACCGGCCCCGCTGGCGGTTTCAGCCTCGTGCATTTTGGCGACTTCTTCCGCACCGGACTATTGCGCGAGTCGTTCTGGAATTCGGTCTATGTCGGCGTGATGACGGTGGCGATCGCGAGCCTGATCGCCGTGCCGCTCGCGACCCTGCTGTCGCGCTTCCGGTTCCGCGGCGCGGCGCTGATCCACACGCTCGGCGTGCTGCCGCTGGTGATGCCACCATTCGTCGGCGCCATCGCCATGCAGCTCATCTACGGCCGCAACGGCACCATCAACCTGATCCTCGGCGATCACTTCGGCTTCCGTATCCCGTTCATGGAAGGGTTGAACGGCGTGATCTTCGTCGAGGCGCTGCACTACTTCCCGTTCATTCTGCTCAACCTCTCCGCCTCGCTCGCCAATATCGATACCAGCATGGAGGAGTCGGCGCAGAATCTCGGCGCGTCCGGCTTCACGCTGTTCTCGCGCATCGTGTTTCCGCTGGCGCTTCCCGGCTATGTCGCTGGCGCGGCGCTGGTGTTCGTCAAGGTGTTCGACGACCTCGCCACGCCGCTGCTGCTCAACGTCAACGCGATGCTGGCGCCGCAGGCTTATCTGAAGATCACCTCGGTCGGCATCGCCGACCCGATGGGTTACGTCATCTCCGTCATCATGATCTGCGCCGCGCTCGGTGCCATGGCGATCTCAACGCTCGCCTTGCGCCACATCGATTTCGCGACGACCCAGCGCGGCGGTGGCGGGCTCGGCCGCCGCTCGCTCGGCCGGTTCGGCAATACGGTGGCCGCCGTGTTCGTCGTCCTGATCCTGCTCCTCGTATTGTCGCCGCATATCGGCATCTTCCTTCTCTCGATCGGCACCGTATGGTCGTTCGCTGAACTGCCGGACGGCTACACGCTCGCGCACTACGCCACCGTGTTCAGCGAGGCGCAGGGGCTGATCGGCAACACCGTGCTGTATTGCGGTCTCGCCGGACTGATCGATGTGATCATCGGCGCCGTGCTCGCTTATCTCGTTCTGCGCACGCGACTGCCCGGCCGCAAGCTGGTCGAGCAAGTCGCACTGGCCGCCGTCGCCGTCCCCGGTCTGGTGCTCGGCATCGGCCTGCTGCGTACCTATTACGACGTGCATCTGCCGTTCACCGACGTGCCGTTCGCCACCTTCTGGCTGATGCTGGTGATCGCCTATGCGGTGCGACGCCTGCCCTATGCGCTCACCGCCGCCACGGCGGCGCTGCGGCAACTGCATCTCAGCCTCGAAGAGGCGGCGGAAAATCTCGGCGCCGGCAAATTGTCGACGCTGTCGCGCATCGTCGTGCCGCTGGTCACCGGCGGCCTGTTCGCCGGCTTCGTCACCAGCTTCGCCACCGCCGCGGTCGAACTGTCGGCAACGCTGCTGCTGGTCGCCAGCGAGCGCGACGCGCCGATCTCCTACGGCATCTATGTCTATATGCAGTCGGCGGCGGGGCGCGGTCCCGGTGCGGCATTGGGCGTCATCGCCGTCGTCACGGTTGCGATCGCGACCTATTGTGCGTATCGCCTGTCGGAGCGCGAACGCGACCGCCGCTCGCGTGGAGGATTAGCTGTATGACCCGCAGCGTCAGGATCGAGAACGTCAGCTTCGGCTACGGCGGAACGCCCGTGCTCGACGATGTCAGCCTCGACGTTGGCGCCGGCGAGTTCTTCGCGTTCCTCGGGCCATCCGGCTCGGGCAAGACCACGCTGCTGCGGCTGATCGCCGGCTTCGGCGAGCCGGCCTCGGGCCGCATCCTGATCGGCGACACCGACGTCACCGGCCTGCCGCCGTGGAAGCGCAATGTCGGCATGGTGTTCCAGAGCTATGCGCTGTGGCCGCACATGACGGTCGCCAAGAACGTCGCGTTCGGTCTGGAGCGGCGCAAGCTGCCGCGCGCCGAGATCGCTCGCAAGGTCGAGAGCGCGCTGGCGCTGGTGGGACTTGCCGGCTACGCCGACCGCCGCCCGGCGCAATTGTCCGGCGGCCAGCAGCAACGCGTCGCGCTCGCGCGCACGCTCGCCATCGAGCCGGACGTGCTGCTGCTCGACGAGCCGCTCTCCAATCTCGACGCCAAACTGCGCGTCGAGATGCGCGCGGAGTTAAGACGGCTGCAACGTAAGCTCGGCCTCACCGCGATCTACGTCACCCACGATCAGGAAGAAGCCAACGCCATCGCCGATCGCATCGCCGTGCTCGACGGCGGTAAAATCCAGCAGGTCGGCACGCCGGTCGCGCTTTACGATCATCCGGCCAATCGTTTTGTCGCGACGTTCCTCGGCACCGCCAATCTGGTGGAGGGACGGATCGCCGGCGACCGGTTCGAGAGCGACGGCTGGAGCCTGCCCGGCATCGCCGGCGGCGACGGCGCGACCTGCATCGCCATCCGTCCGCAAGATATCATTCCCGGCACGGAGGGCGCGGTGCGCGCCACTGTCACCGAGAAGGAATTTCTCGGCGGCCACACCCGCTATCGCATGCAGGCGGGACGCCACAGCCTGATCGTTGACGTGCCGCATCGCGGCGATGCCGGCGGCCTGCCGCTCGGCAGCGACGTCGGGTTGAGCATCGATCCGAAGCGGGTCACGCCGCTGCGGTAACGCTCACTCCACCTTCTCGCCGGGATAAGCGCCCCACAGGCGCTCCTGATGAATCCAGCCGTCGAAGCCCTTGCCGGCGATCCGGCACCAGGTTCCGGTACAGGACTTGATCGAGGCCAGTACGCCGGCCTGCAGCTTCGCCACCACCGCGCTTTCGCCGTCGGGGTCGCTGTACAGCAGGACGAGGTCGTCCTTCAGCTTGGGGACGATGGTCGCGGTACGCCGGCCGGACAAAAGCGAATGGTAAACCCAGCCCTCGGCGCCTTCCCAGTCGCGGATGCGGCGCCAGTTCTCGAATTCGGCGGTAATCTCCACCGGCATGCCCGGACGGGTATAGACCCAGCGGACGTCCTGGTCCTTGTTCGGGCCGCCGCGCACATTGACCTTGTCAGACTTTAGGCTGACGAAGCGCGGCACCGGCAGGCCGCTGACCGAGCCGGTGGCCAGTTCGCTCGCCGCCCGCGCCGGGCCGGCAGGCCACGTCAGACACCCGGCCGCGATGACGCATCCAAAAAAGCTTAAAAGAAAGCCGCAAAGAACACCTTTGGGGCCGGCTCCCCGCAGGCCGGCGCCGATGCTTTTTCTTGTCATTGCCATCTGATAGGAAGAACTGACTTCGCCAAAGGAACCTGATACGCGCGAAAGCGCAGTGTCTGCGAGCACGGTTAAAGAGGGCTGAATGGGCAAGGGTAAAAAGCCCCTGGTGATCGTTACCCGGAAGCTGCCGGATAACGTGGAACTGCGGATGCGCGAGCTGTTCGACGTGCGTTTCAACGTCGACGACAAGCCGATGACACAGGCGCAGCTCGCCGAGGCGATGAAAACCGCCGACGTGCTGGTCCCGACCATCACCGACCGGATCGACGCCCCGCTGCTGGCCAAAGCCGGCGAACAGCTCAAGCTGATCGCCAATTTCGGCAACGGCGTCGACAATATCGACGTGGCGACGGCGGTTCAGCGCGGCATCACCGTGACCAACACGCCGGGCGTCCTCACCGAGGACACCGCCGACATGACCATGGCGCTGATCCTCGCGGTGCCGCGCCGGCTGGCGGAAGGCTCGACCCTGCTCAACGACGGCGGCGAGTGGCACGGCTGGTCGCCGACCTGGATGCTCGGCAAGCGCATCTGGGGCAAGCGGCTCGGCATCATCGGCATGGGCCGCATCGGCCAGGCGGTGGCGCGCCGCGCACAGGCGTTCGGCCTGCAGATCCACTACCACAACCGCCGCCGGGTCGCGGCCAAGATCGAAGAGGATCTGCACGCGACCTATTGGGAGAGCCTCGACCAGATGCTCACCCGCATGGACATCATCTCGGTCAACTGTCCGCACACGCCGGCGACCTATCACCTGCTCTCGGCGCGGCGGCTGAAGCTGATCCGCCCCGACGCCTATATCGTCAACACCGCGCGCGGCGAAGTGATCGACGAGAACGCGCTGGCGCGTTTGCTGGAGAGCGGCGGCATCGCCGGCGCCGGTCTCGACGTGTTCGAGCATGCACCTGCGGTGAACCCGAAGCTCGTGAAGCTGGCACGCGCGGGCAAGGCGGTGCTGCTGCCGCATATGGGGTCGTCGACGCTCGAAGGCCGCATCGACATGGGCGAGAAGGTGATCATCAATATCCGCACCTTCATGGACGGCCACAGGCCGCCCGACCGTGTTCTCCCGTCGATGTTATGATCAGGCCAGCGCCGTGATCGTCGGCGCGCGCCCGGACAACGGATTGTCCGGATTCCACCCGTAAGCGATGGTCTCGAAGCGCATGTCGCGCGCATCGACCATCAGCAGCCGGCCGACCAGGCCTTCGCCGAAGCCGACGATTTCGCGCATCACTTCCAGCGCCATCATCGAACCGAGAATGCCGGGCAGCGCGCCGAGCACGCCCGCTTCCGCGCAGGCCGGAATGCTGCCGGCGGGCGGCGGCTCCGGAAACAGACAACGATAGGTCGGGTTCGGCTCGCCATCGGCGCCGCGCTCATGCGCGCGGATCGTCGTCAGCGTGCCGTCGAAGCGGCCGATCGCTGCGGTGACCAGCGGCTTCTTCGCAAAGAAGCAGGCATCGGCGACGAGATAGCGCGTGGCGAAATTATCCGAGCCATCGGCGACGATGTCGTAGCGCGAGACGATCTCCAGCGCATTGTCCGCCGTGAGCCGCAGCGGATGCGTCTCGACCGTCACATGTGGATTGAGCGCGGCGATCTTCGCGGCAGCACTGTCGACCTTGCGCATGCCGATGTCGGGCGTCGCATGGATGATCTGCCGCTGCAGATTGGACAGCGACACCGTATCGTCATCGACGACACCGAGCGTGCCGACGCCCGCCGCGGCGAGATACATCAACAGCGGCGCGCCAAGCCCGCCGGCGCCGATCGCCAGCACGCGGGCCTGCTGCAAGGCCGCCTGTCCCGGCCCGCCCACCTCGCGCAGCACGATATGGCGGGCATAGCGTTCGAGTTCCGAAGCATCAAGCATGAGCGGACCATTGGCGCTCGCGAGCACGGGGTCAAGCACCCTGCTTTCCCCGCGCGCGGGTCTTGTCTAAGCTCGCCGTCCGGGATCAGCGATCGGGCCTTTCGTATGTGGCGTTGCCGGATCATGAGCGTCCTCCTGTGCGCCGGTGCGGTGCTGGCCGCGCCGGGCGTGTTGACGCGCGCGCAGGCCGATGCCGACGGCGCGATCGGCCGACCCGATCCGGTCGAAGGGGAGCCGCGCATTGCTCCCACCGACCATCCGCCAGCACAGGCGAAACCACGCAAATCCGTCATTCCGCTGCCGAAACCGGCGCCTGGCGCGCCGGTGAGCGCCGAGGCCAAAGCAGAGAGCAAGCCTGAAGCCAAACCGGAAACCAAGCCGGAAACCAAGCCGGCGGTCGCCGCGCGACCGGCGCAGCCGGCCACAGCGACAATGACTCCACGCGAGCGTGGCGCCATCGAAGCCGCGCTGATGTTCTCCGGCGATGACACCGGCCCGGTCGATGGCGACGACGCCTGGACCAGTGCGGTGAAAGCATTTCAGCGGCGTATCAATGCCAAGGTCACCGGCACACTGACAGCGGAGGAGCGCGAGCGGCTCCTCGCCGCCCAGAAATCGCGCGAAAGCGAATACGGCTGGACACTGACCGACGATACCGCCACCGGCGTCCGCCTCGGCGTGCCGCGCAAGCTGATGCCGATCGAGCAGACAACGCGGGAGGGAACGCGCTTTACCTCACGGCATGGCGACATTCAGGTCGAGACCTTCCGCATCGCCAACGGCCTGACGCTCGCCGCCCTGTTCGCGATGGAGCGCAGCAAGCCGAGACCACGCCGCGTCGAATCGAGCAGCCTGCGCGAACCGCGCTTCAGTATTTTCGGGATGCAGGGGCTACGCCGCTTCGCCATGCACGCACAGGCCGGCAACGGCGAGATCCGCGGTTTTACCGTCAGCTACGATCAGGCGCTCGAGGGCATGCTCACGCCGCTGGCGACGGCGATGGCCAACAGCTTTGCCGCTTTCGCACCGGGCATCGCGCCGCCTGCCGACCGTTCGCAGCGCGTCGTCTATGGCAGCGGTGTGATCGTCTCGGCGACGGGCGACATCGTCACCGACCGCGCGATCACCGAGGATTGTCAGACCATCACCGTCGCGCATCTCGGTCCGGCGGAGCGCGTGGCGACGCGCGACAGTATCGCACTGCTGCGCGTCTACGGCGCACGCAACCTGACACCGGCCGCGACCGGCGCACCAGGATCGAACAGCGACGTGATCGTGCGTGCGATCCCCGATCCGAAGACGCAGGACGGCAATACCGAGGTGAAGGAAACGCGCGCACGCCTCGCCGCCAGCGGCGCGGCCGTGCGGCTCGATCCGCCGCCCGCGACCACGAGCGCCGGTGCCGGCGTGTTCGACACCGAAGGACGCCTGATCGGACTGTTGTCGCCGAAAGGCATGCAGCTCGCCAGCGCCGAAACGGTCGCGCCGCCGAGCGGATTGACGCCAGCGACGGTGGTTCAGGATTTGCTACCGGGTTCAACAAAATCCGCCACCGCACCGGCCACGGCGAGCATGGTGCGGATCGTCTGCGTGCGGCCGTAATCTGTCGCTTTTCTGTTTCTTGAGCGTGATCCCGTCCGAAAATCGCTTCACACTTTTCGGGGTCACGCTCTATTTGTGCGTGAACTTCGCCGGGCGCTTGGCGATGAAGGCCGCCATGCCCTCCTTTTGATCCTGCGTCGCGAACAGCGAGTGGAACACACGGCGCTCGAACCGCACGCCTTCGGCGAGCGAGGTCTCGAACGCGGCATTGACCGCTTCCTTCGCCAGCAAGGTCGCCGGGAGGCCCATGGAGGCGATCGTTTCCGCGACTTTCATCGCTTCGTCCATCAGTTGCGCCAGCGGCACGACGCGCGTGACGAGGCCGGAACGCTCTGCCTCCTGCGCATCCATCATCCGACCGGTCAGCACCATGTCCATCGCCTTGGCCTTGCCGACGGCGCGGGTCAGCCGCTGCGTGCCGCCGATGCCGGGAATGACGCCGAGCTTGATCTCCGGCTGACCGAACTTCGCATTGTCGGCGGCGATGATCATGTCGCATTGCATCGCCACCTCGCAGCCACCGCCAAGCGCGAAGCCCGCGACCGCGGCGATGATCGGTTTGCGCGCTCGCGCCGCCGCATCCCAGTTGCCGGCGAAATTGCCGAGCAGCACGTCGGCATAGCTCTTGTCGGCCATCTCCTTGATGTCGGCGCCGGCGGCAAACGCCTTGTCGGAGCCGGTGAGGATCATGCAGCCGATGCCCGCATCGACTTCAAAGGCGCCGATGGCACGCGCCAGTTCGGCCTTCAACTCCGAATTGAGCGCATTGAGCGCGCCAGGCCGGTTGAGGCGGATCACGCCGACGCGGCCTTTAGTCTCGACGAGAAGATGCTGATAGCTCATGAGAGAGGTCTCCGGGGTTTCGTTATTTCTGGCACACCGGGCAATAGAACGTCGAGCGGCCGCCCTGGACGATCCGCTTCACCGTGCCGGTGCATCCCCGCGTCGGGCACTTTTCGCCCTCGCGGTCGTAGACGCGAAAATGATGCTGGAAGTAACCGAGTTCTCCATCGGTTTGGCGATGGTCGCGCAGCGATGAACCACCGGCCTCGATCGCGGCGTTCAGCACCGCTTTGATCGCCGGCACCAGCGCGTCCGCGCGCACGTTCGGCGCGCCCTTGCGGTCGGCGAGCGTCGATGCCTTGCGGCGCGGCGACAGATGCGCACGATGCAGCGCCTCGCAGACATAGATGTTGCCGAGTCCGGCGACGACGCGCTGGTCGAGCAGCGCCGCTTTCAGCGAGGTCGATTTGCCGGCGACAGCTTCGGCCAGCATCTCCGCATTGAACGCATTGCCGAGCGGCTCCGGCCCCATCGCCCGCATCAGCGGATGCGCGTCGAGGTCGACGCGCGGCGTCAGCTTCATGAAGCCGAAGCGGCGCGGGTCGTTGAAGGTCACCACCGCGCCGTTCGACATGTGGAAGACGATGTGGTCGTGCGCCGCGAGCTTGCCGCGCGGATGATGGAAATCACCGGGAGTATCCTCACCGGACGGCACGGCGATGCGGAACGAGCCGGACATGCCGAGATGCATCATCAGCACTTCGCCCGACGACAAGTCGGCCAGCAGGTATTTGGCGCGGCGGCCGAGCCCCGCGACGGTCTGGCCCTCCAGCCGCTGCACGAACTGCTCCGGCAGCGGCCAGCGCAGGTCGCCGCGCCGCGCCTCGACCTTGGCGAAGCGCGCGCCTTCCATCACGGGCGCGAGGCCACGGCGGACCGTCTCGACCTCGGGTAATTCCGGCATGATTAAGGCTCTCCCGACCGACAGATAGCCTGCCGCGCCGCGCCGCGCTATGGTCCATCCGACGAGGACCGGTGCAATGCAGACGCGCGACGACCAGACCCATTTCGGCTTTCGAGACGTGCCCCTGAGCGAGAAGCAGGGGATGGTGGACGAGGTATTCCACTCGGTCGCCGGCCGCTACGATCTGATGAACGACCTGATGTCGGCCGGTCTGCACCGCGCCTGGAAGGATGCGCTGGTCACCGCCATCAACCCCCCGCGTTCGTCGCAGCCGTTCCATCTGCTCGATGTCGCCGGCGGCACCGGTGACATCTCGCTGCGCGTGGTCAATGCCGGCGGCAGCGGCACCAAGGCCACCGTGTTCGATATCAATGGCGGCATGCTCGCGGTCGGCCGCGAGCGCATCGCCAAGCTCGGCCGTAACGACACCATCGACTTCATCGAGGGCAATGCGGAAGAGCTGCCCTTCCCGGACAAGAGCTTCGACGCCTACTCCATCGCCTTCGGCATCCGCAACGTGCCGCGCATTGATCAGGCGCTGAAGGAAGCCTATCGCGTGCTGCGGCCGGGCAGCCGCTTCGTCTGTCTCGAATTCTCGATGCCCGATCTGCCGGGGCTCGACCGGCTGTACGACCTTTATTCGTTCAACGTCATTCCCGCGCTCGGCGGCGCGGTGACGGGCGACCGCGAGTCCTACCGCTATCTGGTCGAATCGATCCGGCAGTTTCCGAAGCCGCAACGCTTCGCCGACATGATCGCGGCCGCCGGTTTCCGCCGCGCATCGTTCACGCGATTGAGCGGCGGCATCGTCTGCATCCATTCGGGCTGGCGGCTGTGACGCATAAGACCGCTCCGGCAACGACACACTGACATGCTCGGCTCCATCCATCATCTGATCCGGCTCGGCCGCGCCGGCTTCGTGTTCGCGCGCGAGGGCGTGTTGTCGCTGGTCGATCCGCGTCCGTTGCCAGTACCGGCACGCACCGCGCTCGCTTTGGCGAGGCTGATCGAGCGGCGCGGCGTTAGCGACGGATCGAGCCGGCTCGCCAATGCACTGACACGACTCGGCCCGACCTATGTGAAGCTCGGACAATTCCTGGCGACACGGCAGGACGTGGTCGGCGCAGCCATCGCCCGCGATCTCGAGCGGCTGCAGGACAAGATGCCGCCGTTTCCGCAGGCGGAAGCCGAACGCATCGTCGAGACCGCGCTGGAAGGCCCACTC
The DNA here is from genome assembly GCA_019635575.1 of Pseudolabrys sp. Taxonomy (GTDB): domain Bacteria; phylum Pseudomonadota; class Alphaproteobacteria; order Rhizobiales; family Xanthobacteraceae; genus Pseudolabrys. The sequence continues at coordinate 12,286 of JAHBZF010000022.1, forward strand.
TCCGCGCATTTTGTATCGTTCAGCCCGCCCGTCGCCGCCGCCTCGATCGCACAGGTGCATCGCGCTGAAATCGACACGCCGGAGGGCCGCAAATCCGTCGCGGTGAAAGTGCTGCGCCCCGGCATCGAGCATCGCTTCAAGGTCGATCTCGACGCCTTCGCCTTTGCCGCCGCGCAGGCGGAAGCGTGGTCGAGCGAGGCGCAGCGGCTGCGCTTCATCGAAGTCGCGCGCACGCTGGCGCGCTCGGTGGCAATGGAGATGGATTTTCGGCTCGAAGCCGCCGCGCTCTCCGAGATGGCGGAGAACACGCGCGACGACGACGGCTTCCGCGTGCCGGCGGTCGACTGGAACCGGACCACGCGCGATGTGCTCACGCTGGAATGGATCGACGGCACCGCACTCAACGATCGTGCCACGCTCGCCGAAAAAGGTTTCGACCTGCCCGCCATCGGTCGCGCGGTGATCCAGAACTTCCTGCGCCACGCACTGCGCGACGGTTTCTTCCATGCCGACATGCACCCCGGCAATCTGCTGGTCGACGACGACGGCAAGCTGATCGCCGTCGACTTCGGCATCATGGGGCGGCTTGGCCCGAAGGAGCGTTTGTTCCTCGCCGAGATTCTGTTCGGCTTCATCACCCGTGACTATCACCGCGTCGCGCAGGTGCATTTCGATGCCGGCTATGTGCCGCCGCATCACTCGGTCGACAATTTCGCGCAGGCGATCCGCGCCATCGGCGAGCCGATCCACAGCCGAACCGCCGAACAGATTTCCATGGCGAAGCTGCTGACGCTGCTGTTCGAGGTAACGGCACTGTTCGACATGCGCACGCGCCCGGAACTGCTGCTGTTGCAAAAGACCATGGTGGTGGTCGAGGGCGTGGCGCGAACGCTCGATCCGCGCCTCGACATGTGGAGCACCGCCGATCCCGTGGTGCGCGAATGGATGACGCAACGGCTCGGCCCCTCGGGACGGCTGCAGAACGCCGCCGAAGGCGCCGGCGAGATCGGCCGGTTCCTCTCCCAGGTGCCTGCGCTGCTGACCCGTGCCGGGCAGATCGCCGACCAGATGGACGAGGCCACCCGCAACGGGCTGGTGCTGGCCCCGGAGACGGTGACGGCGCTGACCCTTGCCGACCGCCGCGCCCGGCGCTGGCAGACGGTGGCCCTGTGGGTGATTGCAGCCCTGCTCGGCGGTTTGGTGATTCTTGCCTTGAATTGATTGCATTGATTGCAATGCCATCAATTCCGGCCTAGTTTTGCTGCCCATGGGCAGCCTGACCATCCGCAAGCTCGACGAGGCGATGAAGGCGCGGCTGCGGCTGCGCGCCGCCCGCAATGGCCGTTCGGTCGAAGAGGAGGCCCGCACCATCCTCCGCGACGCGGCGGCGGACGCCGAGAGTCCTCCGGCGGCTGATCCAACCCCGACGGAGGCTCCTTCGGCCGCCGCGGCGGCAGCGAAGCCGGCTCGCGTGCTGCTGGTCATCGGCGGCGGCATTGCCGCCTACAAATCCCTCGACCTGATCCGCCGCCTGCGCGAGCGCGGCATCGCCGTGCGTTGCGTGCTCACGCGCGCGGGCAGCGAATTCATCACGCCGCTCTCGGTCGGCGCCATCGCCGGCGAGCGACCCTATACCGACCTGTTCAATCCCGACCACGAATTCGACGTCGGCCATATCCGGCTGGCGCGCGACACCGATCTCGTCATCGTCGCGCCGGCGACCGCCGACCTGATGGCGAAGATGGCGAACGGACATGCCGACGATCTCGCCACCGCCGTGCTGCTGGCGACCGACAAGCCGATCCTGCTCGCGCCGGCGATGAATCCGCGCATGTGGGCCAACAAAGCAACGCAGCGCAATGTCACGCGGTTGCAGAACGATGGCGTGACGCTTGTCGGCCCCGGCGAAGGCGAGATGGCCGAACGCGGCGAGCGTGGACGTGGACGCATGGCCGAGCCGCTGGAGATCGCCGTACGCGTCACGGCATTGCTCGCGCCGCAAGATAAGCCACTCGCCGGCTATCGCATGCTGATCACATCCGGCCCGACCCATGAGCCGATCGATCCGGTGCGCTACATCGCCAACCGTTCGTCGGGCAAACAGGGCCATGCGATCGCCGCGGCGGCCGCCGCCGCCGGTGCGGAGGTAACGCTGGTCAGTGGACCGGTGACGATCCCCGATCCGAACGGCATCACCGTCGTGCATGTGGAATCCGCGCGCGAAATGCTCGCCGCCGTGGAGAAAGCGATGCCCGCGGATATTGCGATTTTCGCCGCCGCCGTCGCCGACTGGCGTGTCGCGCGCGACAGCGAGCAGAAGATCAAGAAGCAGACCGGCGCGGCGACACCGGAACTGTCGCTGACGGAAAACCCCGACATCCTCGCCACTATTTCCAAACTGCCGCCGGCGCGCCGTCCGCCCCTGGTGATCGGCTTTGCCGCCGAGACCGAGCATGTGGAGCGTCACGCGCGCGAGAAGCTGGCGCGCAAGGGCTGCGACTGGATCGTCGCCAACGATGTGTCGCCAGCCACCGGTATCATGGGCGGCGACAGCAACACCGTGCACCTCATCAGCGCCACCGGCATCGAACACTGGCCGCCGCAATCGAAAGACGCCGTCGCGCAGATGCTGATCGAGCACATCGCGCGGACGATGCTAGAAAAAATGAAAGCGAAATCATGAGCGAGACCCCGCTGCACGTCATGCGGCTGCCGCACGGCGCCGATCTGCCGCTGCCTGCCTATCAGACCGCCGATGCCGCCGGTCTCGATCTGATGGCCGCCGTCGAAGCCGACGCGCCGCTGCAACTCGCGCCGGGGGCAACCGCGATGGTGCCGACCGGTCTCGTCATCGCCGTACCGCCAGGCCACGAAGCGCAGGTCCGTCCACGCTCCGGGTTGGCCGCCAAACATGGTGTCACGGTGCTCAACGCGCCCGGCACCATCGACGCCGATTATCGCGGCGAGGTGAAAGTGCTGCTGATCAATCATGGCCGCGACCCGTTCGTCATCACACGCGGCTTGCGGATGGCCCAGCTTGTGGTCGCGCCGGTGACGCGCGTGCGCCCCGTCGCGGTCGCATCGCTCGAAGACACCGCACGCGGCACCGGCGGCTTCGGATCGACCGGCAGCACCACGTCATCCACCGCGCCACGCGAAAAACACTAGACGCGCCGGAACTTTTACCAGTAGTCTTACCGGGATACCTTTCGCCATTCCTCTCCACGCGACAACCCGGTCCGCCTTTCAATGCCACTATTGTCCCGCAAGGGCATCCTGGCCATTGCGGCCGTGATTGACGTAACCCTCCACGGCAGCGAACGACCTGTCTCCGCCAAGCATCTGGCGGAACGGCATAACCTTCCGCCCCGCCATCTCGAGCCGGTGCTGCAGGCGCTGGTCCGCGACGGCGTGCTCAAGGGCATCCGTGGTCCCCATGGCGGCTACGCGCTGGCCCGCGACAGCCGCGCTATTACCGCCGACGATATCCTGCGCGCCGCCGGCAAGGCCGAGGACCACGACAACCCACCGCTCGCGGAATCGTCTCTCGTGAACGACGTGGTGCTTCCCGCGCTGATCCGCGCCGAAGAGGCGTTCTCCACGGCGCTGAGCGGTATCAGCGTCGCCGATCTCGCCGCGCGGGCGAAGCGGCTGGCCTGATCGCGGCGGCGATCGCACGCGAAAACTACTGTTCACGATCTGGACTCTTACGAGCGGATTCTCGTTGAGGGTATTGTGGTTAGCGATTCGCGCGGCGGGCAGCGGCGCCATTTTCCTTGGGGCAAGGCGGGTATGCCGGAGATGATCCGGGCAGATGAGGGCGAGTCCAAAGCTCGCCGGCGACGAGGGCGATTCCTCGCAGCCTGCGCATCGCTCGGCGGTACGTTCGGCAGTTCATTCAGCCTGTCTGCGTCGTCGGCTTTCGCCGCCGAACAGACGCCATCCAGTATCGTGTTGACCGCGCAGGACACCGTCGCGCTGGTTCTGACGCTTGGCCTGTCCTGCTTCGCCGTCGTCACCGCGATCATGCTGGTGCGCACCCGCGCCCGCGCCAGCCGCCGCGAAAGCTCGTTCCGCGACGAAATCCTCGCCTTGCGCAGCGAGGTCGATCGCGTCAATGCGCTGCTGCAGGCCGAACCGCAAATTCTGATCGCATGGCCGAGCGCCGCCAATGCCGCAGCTGACATCATGGGCGATCTCAGCCTCGTCGCCAACGAGCAAGGCACCGAGCGCGTGCTGGCATTCGGAACCTGGCTCGACCCGCGCACGGCGCAAAAGCTGGAAGCGGCGGTGGAAACCCTGCGCGCCGCCGGAAAGTCCTTCGTCCTGCCGCTGATCACCGTCACCGGCCGACAGATCGAGGCGGAAGGCCGCGCGATCGGCGGCAGCGCGGTGCTCCGGCTCAAGGATGTCAGCGGCATCAAGCTGAACTTGCTCGAACTCACCGCCAAACACGACAAGCTCGCGGCGCAGAACGACGCGCTGCAAGGTCTGATCGATGCGTTGCCGGCGCCGGTCTGGGCGCGCAACAGCGCCGGACGGCTGACCTTCGTCAATGCCGCCTACAGCCGCGCGGTCGAAGCCGACGATTCGCAGGACGCCGTCGCGCGCGGCGTCGAACTGCTCGATCGCGGCGCCCGCGACGATGTCGCCCGTGCTGTCGCCAGCGGATCAACATTCAGCGCGCGGCTTCCGGCCATCGCCGCCGGCGCACGGCACAGCTTCGATGTGATCGGCGCACCGAGCCAGAACGGCAGCGCCGGCATGGCGATCGACGTGACCGAAAATGAAGGGCTGCGCACGGAGCTCAAGCGCGTCGTCGATGCGCATCGCCGCACGCTCGATCAGCTCAACTCCGCCGTTGCGATCTATTCCGCCGATCAGACGCTGGTGTTCTACAACGCCGCGTTCCGCGCGTTGTGGGATCTCGATGCTGCGTTCCTCGATCAGGCTCCGACCGACAGCGCGGTGCTGGAGCGGCTGCGCGCGGCGCATCGCCTGCCGGAAGAGCAGGATTTCCGGCAGTGGAAGGCACAGTTGCACGAAGCCTATCGCGCCGTCGAGACCAAGGAACAGCTTTGGCATCTGTCCGGCGGCAAGGCGCTGCGCGTCGTCACCACGCCCAATCCCGAAGGCGGCGTCACCTATCTGTTTGACGATGTGACCGAACGCCTCGATCTCGCGCGGCGCTACGACGCGCTGATCAAGGTGCAGAGCGAGACGCTCGACCATCTCTCCGAAGCCGTGGCGGTGTTCGGCAGCGACGGCCGTATCCGGCTGCACAATCCGGCCTTCGAGCGACTGTGGAAGCTGCAGCCGGAAGCTCTGGCACAGCGCCCGCATGTGGAAGCCGTGATCGCCTGGTGCCAGGCGCAGCACGACGACAGTTCGCTGTGGCGCGCGATCCGCACCGCCGTCACCGCCATCGACGAGCGCACGCCGGTCACCGGCACGCTGGAGCGCCGCGACGGCACCGTGATGGTGTGTGCCAGCGTGCCGCTGCCGGATGGCGCCACCATGGTGACATTCCGCGACGTAACCGACACAGTGAATGTCGAGCGCGCGCTGCGCGACCGCAACGAGGCGCTGGAAACCGCCGACCGGATCAAGGTCAACTTCGTCCAGCATGTGTCCTACGAATTGCGATCGCCGCTGACCAACATCATCGGCTTCGCGCATTTCCTCGGCGATCCGGCGTTCGGTCCGCTGACCGGCAAGCAGCGCGAATATCTCGGCTACATGACTGCATCCACCAACGCGCTGCTCGCTTTGATCAACAACATCCTCGATCTCGCCACCATCGACGCCGGCGCGATGACGCTCAATCTCGGCATGGTCGATATCCGCGACGCGATGAACGCCGCCGCCGAAGGTATTCAGGATCGCCTCGTCAGCGGCAAGATCGCGCTCGACATCCAGGCGTCGGCCAATATCGGCAGCTTCGAAGCCGATGAACGGCGACTGCGGCAGGTGCTGTTCAATCTGCTGTCGAACGCCGCCGGCTTCTCGCCGCAAGGATCGACCATCACTTTGGCGGCGGAGCGCACCGCCAGCAGCATCATCTTCACCGTCACCGACCACGGCGCCGGCATTCCGGAAAACGTGCAGGGCAAGGTATTCGACTGGTTCGAGACCAACTCGCACGGCTCCAACCACCGCGGCAGCGGGCTTGGCCTGTCGCTGGTGCGCTCGTTCGTCGCCTTGCATGGCGGCACGGTCAACTTGCGCTCCATCGTCGGGGACGGCACGGTAGTCGTCTGCGAGTTCCCCATCGTTCAGTCGGCGCGCAAATCTGATAGTACCATGCCCGACAGCAAGCAGAGCGCCGCCTGACGGAGGCGACGGATGTTCCCAACCACGGCTGGCAGCTCAAGTTTCACCGTCGCCCTGTCCGACGAACAGGCGACGCTGAAACTGATGCGCGATATCGCGTCGATCATCGCGCCCGGCGACACAATCACGCTGTCGGGCGATCTCGGCGCCGGCAAGACGACGTTCGCGCGCGCACTGATCCGCCATTTCGCCGGCGATCCGCTGACGGAAGTGCCGAGCCCGACCTTCACACTGACGCAGAGCTACGACCTGCCGAAGTTTCCGCTGGTGCATGCCGATCTCTACCGGCTGTCCGGCGCGTCGGAACTGGCGGAACTCGGCTTCGACGACCTGCCGCCGACCGCCGTCACGCTGGTGGAATGGCCGGACCGCGCGGCCGGTTTCCTGCCGCCCGATCGCCTCGACATCGGTTTCACTTTGGCGCCGAAGCTCGGCCCGTCGCACCGCAATGCGCGTGTCACCGGCTATGGCAGCTTCGGCCCTCGCATCGAGCGGCTCAACGCGCTGCGCGTGTTCCTGGCCGCCTCGGGTCTCAGCGACGCCGAGCGCCAGCGCATCCAGGGCGACGCCTCGACCCGCATTTACGAGCGGCTCCGGCACGAGGGGCGCGATCTGATCCTGATGGATGCCCCACGCCGGCCGGACGGACCGCCGGTACAGGACGGCAAGCCCTACAGCGCCATCGCCCATCTCGCCGAGGACGTGACGCCGTTCGTCGCCATGGCGCGTGGCCTGCGCGAGCGCGGCTTCTCCGCGCCCGCCGTGCTGCATGCGGATCGCGATGCCGGCCTGCTGGTCCTGGAAGATCTCGGCAAGGAAGGCGTCGTGCGCGGCACGCCACCATCGCCGATTCCGGAGCGCTATGAAGCCGCCATCGACATGCTGGCCGCGCTGCACGGGCAGAAGCTGCCGGAGACGCTGCCGATCGATCCGGTCACGACCTATACGCTGCCGCACTACGATCTCGATGCGTTCCTGATCGAGCTTGAACTGCTGCCGGCGTGGTATCTGCCGATGCTCAACGCACCGCTGACGGAGGCACGCCGCGACACGTTCCTCTCGCTGTGGCGCGACCTGCTGCAACCGCTGATCGACACCCAGTCGACCTGGGTGCTGCGCGACTTCCACTCGCCGAATCTGATGTGGCTGCCGCAGCGCAGCGGCATCGCCCGCGTCGGCCTGCTCGACTTTCAGGATGCCGTGATCGGTCCCGCGGCTTATGACGTCGCCTCGCTGCTGCAGGACGCCCGCATCGACGTGCCGGAAAAACTCGAACTCACGTTGCTGTCGCGCTATCTGCGCGCGCGCCACGATGCCGACCCGACCTTCGATGCCGCCGCATTCGCCGAACTCTATTCGGTGATGGCAGCGCAGCGCGCCACGAAAATTCTCGGCATCTTCGCGCGGCTCGATCGCCGCGACCACAAGCCACAATATCTGCGTCATATCCCGCGTGTATGGAATTACCTGCAACGCGCGCTCGCGCACCCGGCGTTGAGCGGCCTGAAATCCTGGTACGCCATCGGCGTGCCGGCCTTGAAGACGATCTAGGGAAACCGATGCCCGCTTCTTCCGCCGCCCCACGCAGCGCCATGGTCCTCGCCGCCGGTTACGGGACGCGGATGCGGCCGCTGACCGACGACAAGCCGAAGCCAATGGTGCCGGTTGCCGGGCGGCCGCTGATCGACCATGTGCTCGACCGGCTGGCGGATGCCGGCGTCACGCAGGCTGTCGTCAATGTGCACTATCTCGCCGATGTGCTGGAACAGCATCTCAAGGCGCGGCAAACGCGCGGTGCGAAGCCGGCGATCACGATCTCCGACGAGCGCAACGTCGTGCTCGGCACGGGCGGCGGCGTGGTCAAGGCGCTCCCGCTCCTCGGCGACGCGCCGTTCCTGCATCTCAACTCGGACACGATCTGGATCGACGGTACGCGGCCCAACCTGGACCGGCTGATCGAGGCGTTCGATCCCGACACGATGGACGCATTGCTACTGCTGGCGCCGGTCTCGACCAGCATCGGTTATGACGGCCGCGGCGACTACACCATGGGCGCCGACGGAAGGCTCACCTACCGGCAGGAAGGCAAGGTCGTACCGTTCGTATTCGCCGGGGCGGCGATGCTGTCGCCGGCGCTGTTCCGCAACGCGCCGCAGGGCGAATTCGCGCTCACCGTGCTGTTCGACCGCGCCATCGAAACGGGCCGCCTGTTCGGCCTGCGGCTCGAGGGCGTGTGGATGCATGTGGGGACGCCGGAGGCGATCAAGGCCGCCGAGGCGGCGATTGCCGCCAGCACCCAGACCTGATTTCGCGTCCGATCCACAATCCGACTTTGATCTTGTAACGATCCGGCATCGGTCCGATATCATGCCGGCATGACCGGCGTGACGCCCCGCCTTTTCACCATCCCAGCCTCCGCGCCGTTTCTCGACGTGCTGGTCCGCACGCTGCTGCGCGGCGATCTGGTGCCGGGATTTTCCGCGGGAGGCGCGGGGAGCGATCCGCTCGCGCTCGCCGGCGCGACGCTCTATCTGCCGACGCGGCGCGCCTGCCGGCTGGCGCGCGACACCTTCCTCGCGCAGCTCGGCGACGCAGCGATCCTGCCACGCATCGTACCGATCGGCGATGTGGACGAAGACGAAATCGTATTCGCGCAGGCCGGCAGCGGCGACCTCGCTGCCCTCGCGCTCGATCTGCCGGAAGCGCTGAGCGATTTCGAGCGGCGGCTGTTGCTGCTGCGGCCGATCGCCGAATGGGCCAAGCGCATCGCCGGCTCCGGCGACACGCCGCTGATCGCCAACACGCCGGCCGCCATGCTGGAATTGGCGAACGGACTGGCGCGGCTGATCGACGACATGACGACGCGGCGTGTCGCATGGGATGAACTGGACAAGCTGGTCCCGCACGATTTCGACGCGTACTGGCAGAAGACACTCGAATTCCTGCAGATCGCCCGCAGCTACTGGCCGCAACACCTTGCCGAGCTGGGCCGCATCGAAGCCGCGGTACGGCGCGAGCGGCTGATTCAGGGCGAGATCGCCCGCCTCGCGACGAGCCAGTCCCCGGTGATCGCCGCCGGCTCGACCGGCTCGATGCCGGTCACCGCCGACCTGCTTGCGGCCATCGCCCGCCTGCCGCAGGGTGCGGTGGTGCTGCCTGGCCTCGACACGCATCTCGACGAACCGTCATGGCGCATGATCGGCGGCGACGACAAGCGCGAGCCGCATGACGGCGGCATGCCGGCATCAGCACATCCGCAATTCGCGATGTATCGCCTGCTGCAACATATCGGCGTGCAACGCGACGCGGTGCAGATCCTTGGCGCTCCGGAAGCACATGGCCGCGAAGCGTTCGTCTCGGAAGCGATGCGGCCCGCCGCTTCCACCGAGCAATGGCAAGGCTGGCTCACGGCGCATTCCACTGCCGCGCCGCTCACCGGCGTCACGGTGATCGAAGCCACCACCGCTGAAGAGGAAGCGCTGGCAATCGCCGTCGCGCTGCGGGAAACGGCAGAGCATCCGAAGCGAACGGCAGCACTGGTAACACCCGACCGCGCGCTGGCGCGGCGGGTGGCGGCGGCGCTGGAACGATGGTCGGTCCCAGTCGACGATTCCGGCGGCGATTCGCTCGCGGACACGCCGGCCGGGGTTTTCGCGCGGCTCGCGGCGGAAGCGGCGCTCGGCGGCACCGAGCCGGTGACGCTGCTCGCCCTGCTCAAACATCCGCTGCTGCGGCTCGGACGCGCGGACGGCGGATGGCGCGAGGCCACCGTCGCGCTGGAATGCGCACTGTTGCGGGGGCCACGCCCCCAGCGTGGCACCGCCGGACTGGCGCATGCCTTGAACGATCTGCGCACGTCGCTGGCGACACCCGGCATCATCCATGGCAGCGATCCACGGCGACGATTATCCGCTGCGCAGCTCGACCAGGCCGCCGCGCTGATCGCCGCGCTGGCGACGGCGCTCGCGCCGCTCGAAACCCTGACGCAGACGCGCGCGCCGCAAAGCTTCGCACTGCTGCTCGCGCAGCATCGCGCTTGCCTCGATGCGCTCGCAGCGGACGACAGCGGCGCGCTGCCGCTGTTCTCCGCGCTCGGCGGGCGCGATCTCACACGCGCCTCCGACGAGATGCTCGCAACCGAGCACGCGGCGAGCTTTGTCATGCCGCTGGCCGATTATGCGGAACTGTTCCGCACCAGCATCGCCGATCGCGTGGTGCGCAAGCCGGAACTGCCGGGCGTGCGCATCCGCATCTTCGGTCCGCTGGAAGCACGGTTGCAGCAAGTCGACCGGATCGTGCTTGGCGGCCTGATCGAAAGCGTCTGGCCGCCGGACCCGCCGAGCGATCCCTGGCTCAGCCGACCGATGCGCCACAAACTGGGGCTCGATCTGCCGGAACGGCGCATCGGCCTGTCCGCCCATGACTTCACCCAGGCGCTCGGCGCACGCGATGTGTTTCTCGCCCGTCCGGCGAAGCTTGCCGGCGCGCCGACGGTGATGTCGCGTTTCCTGCAGCGGATCGCGGCGCTTGCCGGCGAGGATGCGTGGCGCGACGCGCGTGAACGCGGAGAGAAATATCTTCGCCTCACCCGCCATCTCGACCATCCCGTCATCGTGACGCCAGAGAAGCGTCCGGAACCGCGGCCGCCGCGCGCCGCACGGCCGAAACAGCTTTCGGTGACGGCCATCGAGCACTGGCTGCGCGACCCTTATACGATCTATGCGCGCTATATCCTGAAGCTGCCGGTGCTCGACGCCATCGACACGCCGCCCGGCGCGCGCGACCGCGGCACCGTGATCCATCAGGCAGTCGGCGATTTCACCAGCAAATTCGCCGCCGCGCTGCCCGAGCGCGCGGTGCAGGAGCTGACCGCGCTCGGCGCCACCGGCTTCGCGCGGCTCGACGCGTTCCCGGAAGCACGCGCGTTCTGGTGGCCGCGCTTCCTGCGCATCGCCGACTGGTTCGCGGCGTGGGATGCGAACCGGCGCAACAATCTGAAAGCGCTGCACGCCGAGATCGACGGTGACATCAATATCCCGGTCGGAGACCGCATCTTCACCCTCACCGCGCGCGCCGACCGCATCGAGCAGCTTGTGGACGGGCGCTTCGCCATCCTCGATTACAAGACCGGCGCCAAACGGACCGAGAAGCAGGTGCGAACCGGCCTCGCACCACAGTTGACGCTGGAAGCGGCAATTCTGCGACAGAAAGGCTTTAAAGCCATTCCCGGCGGTGGCTCCGTCGCGGGCCTGGTCTATGTCTCGCTCAAGGGCGGCGCGCCGGCCGGCGAGGAGCAAACCATCGTCTTCAAGGAAGGCGGGACCACCGACGATCATGCCGACCGCGCGCTGTCACGGCTCACCGGCGTGATCGCACAATTCGAGAATGAAGACACGCCGTATCGCTCGCTGGTGCATCCGATGTGGAAGACGAGCTACGGCGATTACGACCATCTCGCGCGCGTCAAGGAATGGTCGCTCGGCGACGGCGGAGACGACGAATGAGTCTCGTCGTCCCGTCCCGCGTCGACGACGCGCAACGCAAAGCATCGGACCCTGCCGTGTCGGCCTGGGTGTCGGCCAACGCCGGCTCCGGCAAGACCTATGTGCTGGCGCAGCGCGTGGTGCGCCTGCTGCTCGATGGCGTCGATCCGGCGAAGATCCTCTGCCTCACCTTCACCAAGGCCGCCGCCGCCAATATGGCGAACCGCGTGTTCGCCATCCTCGCCGGCTGGACTACCCTCGACGATGCCGCACTCGACCGCGAAATGGGCAAGCTGTCGCGCCGCAGGCCGGATGCGATGCTGCGCGCGCGGGCCCGGCGGCTGTTCGCCAGCGCACTGGAAACGCCGGGCGGTCTGAAAGTGCAGACCATTCACGCCTTCTGCACGCGTCTCCTGCATCAGTTCCCGTTCGAGGCCGATGTCGCCGCGCGCTTCGAGGTGCTGGACGAAGCCGGCGAAGCCGAACTGCTCGACCGCATGACCATGGCCGTGCTGCTCGACGCCGCCCAGCAACAGTCCGGGCCATTGCATGACGCGCTGACGCTCGCCATCGAAACGTCAAGCGACCAGACCTTCCGCGACATCATCCGCGACGCGATCAGCAAGCGGAACGCGATCCTGCGCTGGGTCGAACATGCCGGCGGGATCGCCCATATCGCCGATCAGCTTTGCGGCACGTTGGACATCATCGCGACCGACACGGCGGAATCGATCGCACATGAAATGATTGACGGACCCTATTTTCCGTCATCCTCGTGGGCGAGCGTTGCCGCAACATTCCGGCAAGGCTCGAAGACCGATAACGACAAGGCCGACGCTCTCGACGCCGCGCTGGCGGCGGCGGGCGATCCCAGAGTTGACCAGTATATCTCCATCTTCTTCACCAAAGACGGAGAGATCCGCAAATCGTTCGCGACCAATGCGATCAAGAAAATTGATCCGTCCTTGTGCGATCGCCTCGCCGATGAGGCGCAACGCCTTCAAACATTGCGCAGCAAACGCCGCGCCGTCGCCTGCCGCGACCGCACCCTGGCGCTGCTGACGCTCGCCACCGACGTGATCGGCCGCTATCGCGCCGAGAAGGAGCGTCGCGGTGTCTTGGATTTCGACGATCAGATCGACAAGAGCGTCGCCCTGCTCGCGCGCACCGATGCGGCGTGGGTGCACTACAAACTCGATTCCGGCATCGACCATGTGCTGATCGACGAGGCGCAGGACACGAGCCCGCGCCAGTGGGACATCGTCGAGCGGCTCGTCTCCGAATTCACCGCCGGCGCCGGCGCGCGCACCGTCAATCGCTCGATCTTCGCCGTCGGCGACGACAAGCAATCGATCTATTCGTTCCAGGGCGCCGATCCACGCAGCTTCTCCGAGATGAAGCGGCGGTTCGAGCGGCAATTCCGCGATAGCGATCTGCCGTTTGAAAGTGTGCCGCTCGACTATTCGTTCCGGTCGGTGACGACCGTACTTCAGGCAGTGGACACCGTTTTCAAGCAGCCGGAAGCGCATCGCGGCCTCAGCGCCGACCCGGCCCAGACGGTGCATACCGCCATCCGCGGCAATTCGCCCGGTCTGGTCGAGATCTGGCAGACCACGCAGCCCGCGGCCCGCGCCGACAAGGAAGGCTGGGATGCGCCGTTCGATACCGACGCGGAGACCAGTCCGCGCGTGCAGCTCGCACAGCGCATTGCCCGCACCATCAAGACCTGGCGCATTCAGGGCGAGCAGGTCGGCGATGGCGACAAGCGCCACGTCATCGAGCCGAAGGACATCATCGTGCTGGTGCGCCAGCGCGGGCCTTTGTTCGAGGCGATCATCCGCGCGCTGAAGTTCGCGGATATTCCCGTCGCCGGCGCGGACCGGCTGGTCCTGACCGAGCATATCGCGATCATGGATCTGCTGGTGCTCGCCGATGCAATCCTGCTGCCGGATGACGATCTCGCGCTGGCGACAGCACTGCGCAGCCCGTTGTTCGGCCTCAGCGAGCAGCAGCTTTACGAGCTTGCCTATGGCCGGAAGGGTACGCTGATCGCATCGCTGCGTGCCAAATCGACGAACGACCCCGCATTCGCGGCGACGCTGGCACGCTTCGACCGGCTGGCGACGGTCGCCGCAACGCAATCGCCGTATGAGTTCTTCGCCCGCACGCTCGGCGCGGAGCGCGGCCGCCGCAATCTTCTCGCCCGGCTTGGACAGGAAGCCGCCGATCCGATCGACGAGTTCCTCAATCTCGCGCTCGACTACGAGCGGCGGATGACGCCATCGCTGCAAGGTTTCGTAACCTGGGTCCGCACCACCAGCTCCGACGTGAAGCGCGATCTGGAGATGGAGCGCAACGAGGTCCGCGTCATGACCGTGCACGGCGCCAAGGGATTGGAAGCGCCGGTCGTATTCCTGCCCGATACGCTGTCGCCCCCGGCGGGGCATCCGTCGCGACAGCCCAAGCTGATCGAACTGCCGCCGGTGTCCGCCGTGCCGGATGCGCCATCGCCAATCGTCTGGGCGCCGCGCAAGGATGAGGACGATACGGCGACCGCCGCGGCGCGGGCTGCCGCACAGCAACTGGCCGAGGACGAGCATCGCCGGCTGCTCTATGTGGCGATGACGCGCGCCGCCGACCGGCTGGTGATCTGCGGCGCCGAAGGCAGGACCAAGCGCGCAGCCGGCTGCTGGTACGATCTCGTAGCCGATGCGCTGACACCGCTGGCGGTGGAAGAACAAGGCGACGACGGCGAGCCGGTGCTGCGCTTCCGTCACGGCGAGATGCCGACCGGCGATGTCACCGCCGCGCCGCCGGCGACGACAAACCCTGACATTCCCGCGTGGCTGATGCAGCCGGCGCCGGCGCGCGCGTCCGGCATCCGGCTGGTGTCGCCGTCCGACAGCGATGACGATGATGTCGCCCCACGCGCGAGCGAAAACCACGACGCGGCGCGCGCGGCACGGCAGCGCGGCATCGTCGTTCACCGCCTCATGCAGTCGCTGCCGGATCTCCCGGTGGAGACGCGCGCGGCGGCCGCCGATGCCTATCTGTCGCGCGCCTGCGACGGCTGGAGCGCACAAGACCGCGCCACCGTCGCGCAACGCGTCCTCGCGATCCTCGCCGACCCGCGCTTCGCGCCGCTGTTCGCGCCGGGGAGTCGCGCGGAGGTCGCCATCGTCGGAAACCTGCCGCCGGTGCGGATCAACGGGCAGATCGACCGTCTCGCCGTCGCGGGCGATACGGTGCTGATCGGCGACTTCAAAACCGGGCGGCCCAAGGCCCACCCACCGGCCTATATCCGCCAGCTCGGCCTCTACCGCGCGGTGCTGCAGCGGCTCTATCCCGGAAAGACCGTCCGCGCTGCTCTGATCTGGGTCGATACCGCTGAAATCGTTGAGGTTTCCGCCACGGAGATGGACGCCGCCGTGGCCCTCGTCACCTCCGCGTGACCCCGCTTTTGGCTGCCTTGACGGTGCACGCCCCCGTTCATAGGTTTTGCCTCCGACAGACGGGGCGAGTCGCCCCTTTCCCCAATAACCCTTTGCCCAGAACAACGAGGTGAGCCATGGCGGTCGGCAAGGTGACGGACGCGAGCTTTGAAGCGGACGTGTTGAAGGCATCCGGCCCGGTCGTGGTCGATTTCTGGGCCGAATGGTGCGGCCCCTGCAAGATGATCGGCCCGGCGCTCGACGAGATTTCCGGCGCGCTCGGCGACAAGGTGAAGATCGTCAAGCTCAACGTCGACGAGAACCCGAACACGGCGGCGAAGTACGGCATCATGTCGATCCCGACGCTGATGATGTTCAAGAACGGCGAGATCGCCTCGCGCCAGGTCGGCGCGGCGCCGAAGGCGAAGCTGCAGCAGTGGATTTCGTCGGGCTCCTGAGCCGCGATCGATCCGCCAGATTTTTGCGACATATTTTGCGATAGCGGCCGGCTGAAAAGCCGGCCGTTTTGTTTATGTCGGCGGCGTACCGTTCTGCTTCAGCACCTCGCCGGCGAGGTAGAGCGAACCGGCGATGAGAATGCGCGGCGGTGGCGAGAACTCGAACTTCGCGGCAGTCTCCAAAGCCTCGACGATCGTATCGCGGGTTGTTGCCGTGAGGCCGACGCCGCGCGCCGCATCGGCGACCGCTTCCGCACTCATGCTTTTCGGCTGGTCCGGCACCGGCACCGCGATCAACCGGCGCGCCAGTCCGGAGAAATTGCGCAGGAAGCCGCTGCAGTCTTTCGTCTGCAGCATGCCGACGATCATCACCAGCGGACGCGACACACGCTCCTCGAAATCGGCCAGCGCCGCGGCGGTGATGCGGCCGCCATCAGCGTTATGGCCGCCGTCGAGCCAGAGTTCGCTGCCCGCGGGACTGTATTGCACCAGCGATCCATGGGTGAGCCGCTGCAACCTCGCCGGCCATTCGGCTTTGGCGACGCCGAATTCGAACGCCACCGGCGGCACCGGCAGCGCATCTTTCAACGCCCGCAAGGTCGCGATGGCGAGGCCCGCATTGTCGAACTGATGCCGCCCGAACAGTTTCGGCGCCGGCAGATCGAGCAGGCCCGCGTCATCCTGATAAACCAGCCGCCCATGCTCGCCGGTCACGGTGAAATGCTCGCCGGCAACGGCGACCGGCGCCGACAGCCGCGCTGCCTGCCGCTCGATCACCGCCAGCGCCTCGCGCGGCTGTGCCGCCGAGACGACCGGCACGCCCCGCTTGATGATGCCGGCCTTTTCGCCGGCGATCGCGGCGATGGTATCGCCGAGAAAATCGGTGTGATCGATCGAGATCGGCGTGATGACGCTGATCAGTGGTTTGTCGATGACGTTTGTCGCATCGAGCCGCCCGCCGAGTCCGACCTCCATCACCAGCACGTCGGCCGGATGACGCGAGAACAGCAGCATGCCCGCCGCCGTGGTCATTTCGAACACGGTGATCGGTGCGCCGCCATTGGCGTGCTCGCACTCCTCCAGCGCCTGCGCCAATGCGGCGTCGGACACCAGCTTCCCACCGTCGGACGCGCCGAGCCGGAAGCGCTCGTTGATGTTGACGAGATGTGGCGAGGAATAAACGTGGACCGACAGGCCGGCGGCTTCGAGGATCGCGCGCAGAAATGCGACGGTCGAACCCTTGCCGTTGGTGCCGGCGACATGGATCACCGGCGGCAGCTTGCGCTCCGGATGATCGAGCGCGGCGAGGATCCGCCACATCCGGTCGAGCGACAGATCAATGAGCTTGGGATGCAGCGCCGTCAGCCGCTCGACGATCGTCTCGACTGTGGCCATGGATGGTCAGGCGTGTGCGGGCAATTGCGGCGCGGCCTTGGACGGCTTCGCTCCCGGTGCGCGCATCAACAACCGGCAGAGATTGGACAGCGTGCCGCGCAGCTGGTGGCGATGCACCACCATGTCGACCATGCCATGTTCTTCCAGAAACTCGGCGCGCTGGAAACCTTCCGGGAGCTTCTCGCGGATGGTCTGCTCGATCACGCGCGGGCCGGCGAAACCGATCAGCGCACCCGGCTCGGCGATATGCACATCACCGAGCATCGCATAGGACGCGGTGACGCCGCCCGTGGTCGGATTGGTCAACACGACGATGTAAGGCAGCTTCGCCTCGCGCAGCATCTGCACCGCGACCGTGGTGCGTGGCAGTTGCATCAGCGACAGAATGCCCTCCTGCATGCGCGCGCCGCCCGACGCAGCGAACATGATGAACGGCGTCTTGCGCGCCACCGCCGCTTCGGCGGCGCTGACGAAAGCTTCACCGGCCGCCATGCCAAGCGAACCGCCCATGAAGTCGAAGTCCTGCACCGACGCCGTGACCGGCAGACCGTCGAGCATGCCGATGCCGGTCTTCACCGCATCCTGCATGCCGGTTTTGGTGCGCGCATCCTTGAGACGGTCGGCGTATTTGCGCTCGTCGCGGAATTTCAGTGGATCGATCGGCACGTCGCGCCAGGCGACCTCTTCATAGGCGCCGTCATCGAACAGCGCCTTGAGCCGCGCGGTCGCGCTCATGCGCATGTGATAGCCGGACGCCGGAATGACGAACTGGTTCGCCTCGACGTCCTTGTAGAAAACGAGCTGACCCGTCTCCGGACACTTGATCCAGAGATTTTCCGGCGTTTCGCGGCGGTTGAGGATGCTGCGAATCTTCGGGCGGACGACGTTGGAAATCCAGTTCATGCGACAACTATATAGGCCGGATTGCGGCGGAAAATAACCCCGCGCGCAAAAGGTTAAACATCTGAAATACCTACGCTTTTACCAGGCGCGAGCGGACTTCACCCCGGCCGCGAGCTCGGACACCAGCGCGGCTACTGCCGACACCGTCTCCGGTCCCGGCGCGCCATCGGCCGTCAGATGCGCGCGAACCGTATCGACCAGTGCCGAACCGACCACCACCGCATCTGCCACCGCGCCGAAGTCCCGCGCCTGCTCCGCGCGCCGGACGCCGAAGCCGACAGCGACCGGCAACTGCGTGTGCCGCTTGATGCGCGCCACCGCCGCCGCCACCTTATTGGTGTCGGGCGCGGCCGAGCCGGTGATGCCGGTGATCGACACGTAGTAGACGAAGCCCGACGTGTTCGCGAGCACGGCCGGAAGCCGCTTGTCGTCGGTGGTCGGCGTCGCCAGGCGGATGAAGTTCAAACCTGCGTTCAGCGCCGGCAGACACAGTTCGGCATCTTCCTCCGGCGGCAGATCGACGACGATCAAACCGTCGACACCCGCGTCCTTGGCGTCGACCAGGAACTTCTCGACGCCATAGACATAGATCGGATTGTAGTAACCCATCAGCACGATCGGCGTGGTACCGTTGGTCTTGCGGAAACCACGCACCAGCTCCAGCGTCCGCCGCAGCGATGCACCGGCTTTCAGCGCGCGCAGGCCCGCGGCCTGGATGGCCGGACCGTCGGCCATCGGATCGGTGAACGGCATGCCAAGCTCGATCACATCAGCGCCAGCGCCCGGCAGCGCGGCGATGATCGCAGCCGAGGTCTCATGATCGGGATCGCCCGCCATGACAAACGTGACGAGACCGGCGCGGCCTTGGGATTTCAGCGAAGTGAATGTTGTGTCGATACGAGTCATTTTGCTTGATCGGATTTTTTGCCAGCTTTTTTCGCGGGCGGCGTGTTGGAATTCGCGGCAGGCTTGTTGACGGCAGGCTTGGACCAGACGACTTTGTCGCCACGCAGCCGTGCCGCCGCCATGCGGATGTTGAGCGTGCCGAGCACGAGCCCGACCAGCGACATGATCAGATAGACCCACTCGCGGCGCTCGATCGGCGGCCCCGCCATCAGCAGGCGCGCCTTGAGCAGATAGATGATGTAACCGCCGGACCAGAACAGGATGATCCAGCCGATCAGCTTCTGCCGGTCGATCATGCGCGCTCCGCCAGATATTGCGCGACCGAGGCAAGATCCTTGTCACCGCGACCGGAGATGTTGACCACCATCAGGTGATCCTTCGGTTTCTGCGGCGCGATCTTCTCGACCTGCGCCAGCGCATGGGCGGATTCGAGCGCGGGGATGATACCTTCGAGCCGCGAGCAGAGCTGCAAAGCGGCCACCGCCTCGTCGTCGGTCGCGGACAGGAAATTCACGCGGCCGACATCGTGCAGCCACGCATGTTCCGGGCCAATGCCGGGATAATCGAGGCCGGCGGAAATGGAATGCGCGTCCTGAATCTGCCCGTCCTCGTTCATCAGGAGATAAGTGCGGTTGCCATGCAGCACACCGGGACGGCCGCCGGCGATCGACGCCGCGTGCAGCCCTGTGAGGCCGTGACCCGCCGCCTCGACACCGTAGATTTCCACCTGGCGATCGTCGAGGAACGGATGGAAAAGCCCCATGGCGTTGGAGCCGCCGCCGATGCAGGCGACCAGCGAATCCGGCAGCCGGCCTTCCGCCTCCTGCATCTGCACCCGCGTCTCCTGACCGATGATCGACTGGAAATCGCGCACCATCATCGGATAGGGATGCGGGCCCGCCACCGTGCCGATGCAATAGAACGTGTCGGCAACGTTGGTGACCCAGTCGCGCAGCGCCTCGTTCATCGCATCTTTCAGCGTGCGCGTACCGGACTGCACCGGCCGCACCTCGGCGCCGAGCATCTTCATGCGGAACACGTTGGGCTCCTGCCGCGCCACATCGACCGCGCCCATATAGACGATGCAGTCGAGACCAAACCGCGCGCACAAAGTCGCGGTGGCGACGCCGTGCATGCCGGCGCCGGTCTCGGCAATGATGCGCTTCTTGCCCATGCGGCGCGCGAGCATGATCTGCCCGAGCACATTGTTCACCTTGTGCGCGCCGGTATGGTTCAACTCCTCGCGCTTAAAGTAGATCTTCGCGCCGCCAAAATGCGCGGTCATGCGCTCGGCGAAATAGAGCGGCGACGGACGACCGACAAAGGTTTTGAGATGGCCGTCCATCTCGCGCTGGAATGCCGGGTCGCGGCGCGCGTCGGCATACGCCTTTTCCAGATCGAGGATCAGCGGCATCAGCGTCTCGGCGACGAAGCGTCCGCCGAAATTGCCGAAGCGACCGTGCTCGTCCGGACCGGTGCGGAACGAATTGGGTTGCTGGATGGTCATACGCTCGCTGCCTTTCGTTCACCGGACACGCTCTCGGATTGCGCAGCGCGGGCCGCGCGCACGAAGGCGCGAATCTTCTCGATATCCTTCTCGCCCGGCGCGCGTTCGACACCGGACGACACATCGACACCGGGCGCGCCGGTGATGGCGATCGCCTGCGCGACATTGGCGGCATCGAGCCCGCCGGACAGCAGATACGGCACCGGCAGATTGAGCCCGCGCAGCAGCGTCCAGTCGAACGGCGTGCCGAGCCCGCCGGGCCTCGTCGCATCGCGCGGCGGCCGCGCATCGAACAGCAATGTGTCGGCAACCTTCTCGTACTGACGGACCGGCGCGAGATCGCCGCGCTCGGCGATCGGCAGCGCCTTGATCACCGGCAGACCGAACCGCGAGCGCACCACCGCGACGCGTTCCGGCGTTTCGATGCCGTGCAGTTGCAGCATGTCCGGCGCAAGCGCGCCGACGATGTCGTGCAGTTCGTCGTCACTGGCGTTCACCGTCAGCGCGACTTTTCCCGCCCGGCCGCCGACATGGGCGCCCAGCACCTTGGCGGCGCTGAGGCTGAGATGGCGCGGCGACGGCGGGAAGAACACGAAGCCGACGAGATCGGCGCCGGCGGCAATCGCCGCGTCCACCGTCTCGGGCGTCTTCAGCCCGCAGATTTTCACCACCAACGCCATACCAACAACGCCTGCCGCCAATGCCTCGGGCTGTTTGCCGGACGCCTGCAAGGGCCGCCCGCGCCGGGGTTCTAGCCTGCCGGGGCGGCTTTGTCTGCCCTGTCGCCAGCCAGCCGCTGCCACACCAACACCGCGGCGGCGAAGTCCTCGACCGCCGTGCCGGCGGACTTGAACACGGTGATTTCGCGCTGGGTCCGCCGCCCTTTCACCGTTTTCCGGCATAGCTCGAACAGGTCGCCCTGCACGTCCGCCGCCTTGATGACCTTGCGGCGCAGCGGCCCGGTGAGATCGCCCGCCTCCTTCAGCGCTCCGCGGGTGTCGACATAGAGCCGGCCGCGGGTGAGCACCCGGTCGTCCGCCTCGCGCATCTTCGGGGTGAAGCTGCCGACCAGATCCACATGGGTTCCGGCCTTGAGCCAGTCGCCCTTCAGAAACGGTTCGGTCGCCAGCGTCGCGCAAGAGACGATATCGGCCTGCCGCACCGCCTCCTGCAGATCGTCGGTGACATCGATCTCGATCCCGGAGGCGGCGAGCGCGAAGGCGGTCGAGATCGCACGCGCCCGGCTGCGGTTCCAGAGTGTCACGCGTTCGATCGGCCGCACCGCCAGATGCGAACGGATCAGATGCGGCGCCAGCGCGCCGGCACCGATCATGACGAGATGCTTCGCATCCTTGCGCGCGAGATAGCGCGCGGCGAGCGCCGAGGCCGCACCGGTGCGCCACGCGGTGAGCACACGGCCGTCGATCACCGCGAGCGGCTCGCCGCTTTCGCCCGACAGCAGCAGATATTGTCCATAGAGCGAGGGTTTCCCGAGCTTCGCATTATCCGGCAGGATCGTCGCGATCTTGCAGCCGATGAAGCGCGCATCCTGCGTGGTTTCTTTATTTTGGGCGTGATCTTTTCGGAAAACCGCTTCACACTTTTCCGGATCACGCCCGCTCCACGCCGGCATGATCAGCATGGTGCCGTCGGCGTCAGGCTGCGGGATCGTGTGATGATGCCGCATCGGCACGGTGATATCGGCGCGAAATGCAGCATCGAGCGCGTCGATCAGGGCCGCAGGGTCGAGCGCGTGGTCGATGTCAGACGCCGTGACGATCCGCACAACAAACGGCTCCGCTTAAAGGGGCGGAAGCATCGGCACCGACGGCGCCATGGGCTGCGAATTGGGCTGTGATTTGCGCTCCATCTCGCGGCGGCGCAACTCATGCACCTCGTCATTGAGCCGGCGCATCTGCCCATCGAGCCGCCGCGCGGCGCGGCGCCAACGCCCTTGCCGCAGCCACGCCGCGACGCCGCCCAACAGCACGCCGAGCACCACCAGCACGAAAATCAGCACGAACAGCGGCACCGCCACCGCATAGGCAGGGTTCGCCGCATCGAACGGGTCGAACGACAGGGTCACGACCTGCCGGTTGGCGACGGCAAACATCACCAGCAGCAGAACGATCGGGATCAGGATGATGGCCGCGAGGGCTTTGCGGAGCATCGGGGCCTCATGTCGGCGGGGCTGCGCGCGGCGCTACAACCCCGAATTGTTTTAGTCCTCGTCGTCCGCGGACAGGTCGCCGGCGAAATCCTTGTTCAACCGCTCGCGCATTTCCTTGCCGGTCTTGAAGAACGGCACGGACTTCTGATCGACCGACACATGGTCGCCGGTGCGCGGATTGCGACCGGTGCGGGCCGGACGATGCTTT
The DNA here is from genome assembly GCA_019635575.1 of Pseudolabrys sp. Lineage (GTDB taxonomy): Bacteria > Pseudomonadota > Alphaproteobacteria > Rhizobiales > Xanthobacteraceae > Pseudolabrys. The sequence goes on from JAHBZF010000022.1 coordinate 35,080, forward strand.
ACCGAAAAGGCACCGAACCCGCGCAATTCGACGCGGTCGCCCTTGGCCATGGCGGCGGTGATCTCGTTGAGGATCGCGTTGACGATGTTCTCGACGTCGCGCTGATACAGGTGCGGATTCTGCGCGGCGATCTTCTGCACAAGCTCGGATTTGATCATTGCGGTACTGCTGTCCAAAGCCTGATGACAGGAAGGGCTTGAGCCTGTTGAACTAATTGGGGGTGGAAGGGTGCCAAAGCGCCAACAGACCGTCAAGGTTCAGCCGCTCGATGGCCTGCACCGCACCCCAAGCCTCCAGCCGCCGCGCAAAGCTGCTCAACCCGATGGCATCGAACATGAACGCCGTCGCATGCAGGAACGGCAGGTCCTTGAATCGCGGCTCCAGCTTGTAGTCGCGCACCGGGGTGTCGGCCGGCACCTTCTTTTCCGTTTCCAGCCAGGTCACGGCGGTTTTTTCGTCGCCGAGCGCATCGATCAGATGCAGCCCGATCGCCTGCCGGCCGGTGAAGACGCGGCCATCGCTGACGCGCGCCAGGGTCGGATCGTCCATCTTGCGGCGGTCCTGGACCAGACCTTTGAACCAGGCGAACGAATCCATGACGATGGATTCCAGCGCGGCGCGGGCCTCGGGACTCGTCGGCTCGAAGCCGTTCGGAGCCGCCTTCAGCGGCGCGGATTTCACTTCCTCGACCTTCACGCCGACGGTCTTCAGGATCTCGGTGAAATTCGGATACTGGAACAGCACACCGATCGAGCCGACCAGCGAGGTGTCCGAGGCGATGATGTGATCGGCGGCCATGGCCGCGATATAGCCGCCCGATGCCGCGAGGCCGTCGACGACGACCACCATCGGCTTCTTCTCCTGCACCGCGCGCAGCGCCTTGAACAACTGCTCGGCGCCAGCCGTGGTGCCGCCGGGGCTGTTGATGTGGACGATCACAGCCTTGGCCTGCGACTTGGCGAGCCGCTCCAGGGCTTCGACGCGATCCTGATCGCTGCGAATGAGACCGGTGATCTGGATGCGGGCGATGCTGCCGCTCGCTTCCGCCATCGGGCTGCCGCGCCAGAATCGCGCGCCGAGACCGACGATCGCAACCAGAGCGATCACCACAGCAGCGACACGCCAGAAGGTCAGTTTGCGCCGCATGCGGCGGCGATCGACGATGGTATCGGCATCAAGCGACATGGCGCACCGTCATCTGGAATCATGAAAGCAAACGATCTCCCTTCGTATAACGAAGGGAGATCGCCGGGTCGACCGGATCGCGACCGCACGCCGCGCGCTTGAAAACCGGAACCGGTTCCAGGCAACGCGGCATACGGCGCGGTCCATGCTTACTCCTCGCCCTTCTCCTTGTCGGAGCGCTGCTTGAGCGCCGCGCCGAGGATGTCGCCGAGCGACGCGCCGGAATCCGACGAACCGTACTGGGCGATGGCTTCCTTCTCTTCCGCGACTTCGAGCGCCTTGATCGACACGCCGACCTTGTGGGTCTTGCGGTCGAACTGCGTGACGCGCGCGTCGAACTTCTGTCCGACCTGGAACCGGTCGGAGCGCTGATCGGCGCGATCGCGGGCGAGGTCGCCGCGCTTGATGAAGGTGACGACGTCGGTGCCGACGATCTTCACGTCGAGACCGGCTTCCTTCACGTCGATCACTTCGCAGGTGACCACATCGCCCTTCTTCATCTCGCCAGCCACGCCGGACGCCATCGGGTCGCCGCCGAGCTGCTTGATGCCGAGGGAGATGCGCTCCTTCTCGACGTCGACGTCGAGAACCTGCGCGCTGACCATGTCACCCTTCTTGTACTCGTCGATGACCTGCTCGCCCGGACGCTTCCAGTCGAGATCGGACAGGTGCACCATGCCGTCGACATCGCCGTCGAGGCCCAGGAACAGGCCGAATTCGGTCTTGTTCTTGACTTCGCCCTCGACCACCGAGCCCGGCGGATACTTCTCGACGAACACTTCCCACGGATTGCGCATGGTCTGCTTGAGACCGAGCGAA
>JAHBZF010000023.1 GCA_019635575.1 Pseudolabrys sp.
CTATTTCGAGCCGCTGACGCCGGAAGACGTGATCGAGATCATCGACACCGAGCGCCAGAACGGCACGCTGCACGGCGTGATCGTGCAGTTCGGCGGCCAGACGCCGCTCAAGCTCGCCGACCATCTGGAGAAGGCGAAGATCCCGATCCTCGGCACCTCGCCGGACGCGATCGACCTCGCGGAGGATCGCGACCGCTTCAAGTCGTTGCTCGACACGCTCGGACTGCGCCAGCCGCAGAACGGCATCGCCGCCTCGCCCGCGGCGGCGCGCGCGATGGTCGAGAGCATGGGCTATCCGGTGGTGGTGCGTCCCTCTTACGTGCTCGGCGGCCGCGGCATGGCGATCGTGCGCGACGCGGCGCAGCTCGACCGCTATCTGGCGCGGCTGTCCAGCGATCTCGACCGGCCGTCCGAGCTCGTCGTGTCGAAGAAAAGCCCGCTGCTGCTCGACCGCTATCTCACCGACGCCACCGAAGTGGACGTCGACTGCATCGCCGACGGCACCGACACCTATATCGCCGGCATCATGGAGCACATCGAGGAAGCCGGCATCCATTCCGGCGATTCAGCCTGCGCGCTGCCGCCGTTCTCGCTCGACCGGAAGACCATCCAGGAGTTGGAGCGGCAGACCCGCGAACTGGCGCTCGCGCTCAAGGTCGGCGGGCTGATGAACGTGCAATACGCCATCAAGGACGGCGACATCTATGTGCTCGAAGTGAATCCGCGCGCCTCGCGCACGGTGCCGTTCGTCGCCAAGGTGATCGGCATTCCGGTGGCGAAGATCGCGGCGCGGATCATGGCCGGCGAGCGGCTGGCAAGCTTCAACCTCAAGCCGCCGACCTACACGCACCGGGCGGTGAAGGAAGCGGTGTTCCCGTTCAACCGGTTCCCCGGCGTCGATACCCTGCTCGGGCCGGAGATGAAGTCCACCGGCGAGGTGATGGGGCTCGACCGCGAGCACCACATCGCCTTCGTCAAAAGCCAGCTCGGCGGCGGCTCGCGGCTGCCCAAGACCGGCACGGTGTTCGTCTCGGTGCGCGACGCCGACAAGGCGCGCATCCTCGATTCGGTGAAACTGCTGGCGGGGCTTGGGTTTAAGGTTCTCGCCACCTCGGGGAACCAGCGGTTCCTGGCGGAGCACGGGGTCGAGGCGATCCGGGTCAACAAGGCCATGGAGGGCCGCCCGTCGATCGTCGACGCCATCAAAAACGGCGAAGTCCAGCTCGTTTTCAACACCACCGAGGGGGCCAGCGCGGTGTCGGACAGCCGGTCGCTGCGCCAGGCTGCCCTCTTGCATAAAGTCCCCTACTACACCACTCTCTCAGGAGCGGTTGCTGCGGCGCAGGGCATCAAAGCCTATCTCGGGGGTGATCTCGAGGTGCATGCGCTGCAGAGTTATTTTGGGGGGCGGGCCTAACAGCCTCCTCTGCAAGACCGTCATAGTCCGGCAAAGTTCCGACCGTCACCGGCCTCTCCGGGCCGCGGCTGGAACGTTTCGCCGGACCTCGCCGTAAGACTCCGGGCAGCGCGCGCCGCTACCGGAGTCGAATTGCGAGTGGAAGATAGTGAAAGGCGGACAGAGACGATGGACAAGATTCCGATGACGGCTGAAGGGTATTCCCTGCTCGAAGCCGAGTTGAAGCAGTGCCAGCAGGTCGAGCGCCCGCGGATCATCCAGCAGATCAGCGAAGCGCGCTCCCATGGCGACCTGTCCGAGAACGCGGAATACCACGCGGCCAAGGAAGCGCAGTCGCATAACGAGGGCCGCATCGCCGAACTCGAGGACAAGCTCGCGCGCGCCGACGTGATCGACGTGTCGAAACTGTCGGGCGACACCGTGAAATTCGGCGCGACCGTGACCTTGATCGACGAGGACACCGAAGAGAAGAAGGTGTGGCAGATCGTCGGCGAGCCGGAAGCGAACGCGAAATCCGGCAAGATCTCCATCACCTCGCCGCTGGCGCGCGCGCTGATCGGCAAGAGCAAGGGCGCGACCGTCGAGGTCGTGGCGCCGGGCGGCGCCAAGGCCTACGAGATCAAGAAGGTCGACTGGCGGTAAGCGTCGTCGACAGTCGTCAATTCAAAAAGCCCGGCTCATGCCGGGCTTTTTCATGCCTGTCATCCGCGCACGAAGAACACCACGGTGAGCACCGCGCCGACGCCGACGACCACGGCGCGGATCGCCGCATCGGGAACGCGGCGCGCGATGGCGACGCCGTAATAGCCGCCGATGATCGAGGCAACCGCCACCACCAGCGCCTGCGGCCAGTGCACGAGATCGTTGGCGATCAGCAGGATCACCGCGACGAGCTGCGCCAGCACGCAGGCGATGTTCTTGATGGCGTTGGCGCGATGAAAATCGCCGGTATGCAGCAAAGCAAGCGCGGCGAGCCACATGATGCCCTGCCCGGCGCCGAAGAAGCCGCCATAAACAGCGACCACCGCGCCGAACAGATAACCCACCACGGTCATGCCGCCGCCGCTGCTGCCTTTGGCGAAGCGTTCGGCCAGCGGCCGGATCTGATTGCTGAACGCGAAGGTGATGGTGGCGACGGCGAGCAGCCACGGCACCAGCGGCCGGAATCCCTTGTCGCCAAGCGCCACCAGCAGCCAGCCGCCGATCAATCCGCCGGCGATGCCGAGCAAGGCGTAGGGCAGCATCTCGCGCAGACGCGAGCGCGTCTCCTGCCAATAGGCGGCGCCGGTGGCGAAGCTGCCGGGAATGAGACCGACCGCCGAGGTGGCGTTCGCGTCGAGCGTCGGCATGCCGAACGCGACCATCACCGGAAACACGAAGAACGTGCCGCCACCGGCGACAGCATTGATGACACCGGCGGCCAATCCCGTCGCGGCCAGCAGCAGAAGCTCAGTCAAAGACACGTTGATTTCCCGGCAGGCAAAGCAAATGGAAGGAAGCGAAGGGAGAACAGGAAACGACGATCAGGTCGCCGTCTCGAACGGCACCATCGCCGCATCCTTGGAGTTGCGCAGCGTCAGCGAGGTCTTGACGTTGCGCACATGCGGCTCGGCGGTGAGCCGCGTGACGAAATCCTGGAACGTCTTGAGGTCGGGCGCGACGCATTTCAGGACGAAATCGATCTCGCCGGACAGCATCCAGCATTCGCGCACCAGCGGTTCCTTGCGCACGAACGTCTCGAACGATTTGAGATCGGCGTCGGCCTGGCTGGCGAGATGCACCATGGCGAACACGGTCACTTCATAGCCGAGCTGTTTCTGGTCGAGCAGCGCGCGATAGCCCTTGATGTAGCCGGCCTCCTCCAGACCGCGCACGCGGCGCAGGCACGGCGGGGCGGAAATCCCGACGCGGCGCGCCAGCTCCACATTGGTCATGCGGCCATTGTCCTGAAGCTCCTTCAGGATGTTGCGGTCGATGGCGTCGATCTGGTCGGGCACGAAAACTCCGGAAGGCGTCAGGGGACGGTCACACAGGCGATAGCCGCCTCCATACCGCGAAAGAATGTTTCGCGAAAGATTATTGCGCGCACAACTCACCTGCTTCTGCGCAGACCTGCAAGTTGTGGCCGTCCGGAGCCCTGTGGGTTGCGCTTCTTGCATAGCTCGGCGGAAAGCCTATGTTGTCGCACGTCTGCTATGCGGCGACCGCCGCCGGCAAGACCATCAGGCGCGACTTCATGGCCACATCACAGCACGTCAAACTTCTCATCATCGGCTCCGGGCCGGCGGGCTACACCGCCGCGATCTATGCCGCGCGCGCCATGCTCGAGCCGGTGCTGATCCAGGGCATGCAGCCGGGCGGCCAGCTCACCATCACCACCGATGTCGAGAACTATCCGGGCTTCGCCGACGTGATCCAGGGTCCGTGGCTGATGGAACAGATGCAGAAGCAGGCCGAGCATGTCGGCACCCGCATCGTCTACGACCACGTCAACAAGGTCGATCTCGACCAGCGCCCATTCCGTGTGCATCTGGACTCGGGCGACAGCTATCTGGCCGATGCGCTGATCGTCGCCACCGGCGCGCAGGCGCGCTGGCTCGATCTGCCCTCCGAGCAGAAGTTCAAGGGCTATGGCGTCTCCGCCTGCGCCACCTGCGACGGCTTCTTCTACAAGAACAAGGAAGTGATCGTCGTCGGCGGCGGCAATACCGCGGTCGAGGAAGCGCTGTTCCTCACCAATTTCGCCAGCAAGGTGACGATCGTGCACCGGCGCGACCATTTCCGCGCGGAGAAGATCCTGCAGGACCGCCTGTTCAAGAATCCGAAGGTCGAGGTGGTGTGGGACAGCGCGCTCGAGGACGTGAGCGGCGACGAGAACCCGCTGAAGGTGCGCAAGGCGAAGTTGAAGAACGTCAAGACCGGCGCGATCACCGAACGCGCCATCGACGGCATCTTCATCGCCATCGGCCATTCGCCGGCGACCGAACTGTTCGTCGACAAGCTGAAGATGAAGCCGTCGGGCTACATCGCCACCGCGCCGCATTCGACCGCGACCTCCGTGCCGGGCGTGTTCGCCGCCGGCGACGTCACCGATGACATCTACCGGCAGGCGGTGACCGCCGCCGGCCAGGGCTGCATGGCGGCGCTCGAAGCGGAACGCTTCATCGCCGCGCACGAACAAAACCGCGACGCGGCGGAATAATCATGATCCCCACACGATCGACCATGGACTGGGACAAGCTCAAGGTGTTCCACGCGGCGGCGGAAGCCGGCAGCTTCACCCATGCGGGCGAGCGGCTCGGGCTCTCGCAATCCGCGGTGTCGCGCCAGGTGAGCGCGCTCGAAGCGGAACTGTCGGTGTCGCTGTTTCACCGCCATGCGCGCGGCCTGATCCTGACCGAACAGGGCGAACTGCTGTTCCGCACCGCGCATGAAGTGTTCATGAAGCTGGAGGCGGCGCGCACCAAGCTCACCGACAGCCGCGAACGGCCGAACGGCGAATTGAAGATCACCACCACGCCCGGCATCGGCATCCACTGGCTGACGCCGCGACTCGGCGAATTCCTCGATCTTTATCCGGACGTGCAGGTGAACCTGATCACCACCGACGAGGAGCTCGATCTGGCGATGCGTGAGGCCGACGTGGCGATCCGCCTGCGCCAGCCGACGCAACCGGACCTCATCCAGCGCAAGCTGTTCTCGGTGCATTCGCACGTCTATGCGACCCCGGACTATCTCAAGCGTTTCGGCACGCCGCGCACCATCGAGGATCTCGAAGGCCATCGCATTCTGCTGCTGGGCGGCGCCGCGCCGTCCTATCTGCAGAACCGCCGCTGGCTGATCGAGACCGGGCGCGAGGGCAAGCCGCCGCGCGCGCCGCATCTGATCATCAACAACGTGCTCGGTCTGTTGCGCGCGTGCCAGAAGGGTCTCGGCATCGCCGTGCTGCCCGACTATCTGGTCGAGGACAATCACGGTCTCGTGCAACTGTTCAGCAACGCCGAGACGTTGGCGATGGAAGCGTACTTCGTCTATCCGGAAGAGCTGAAGTCGGTCGCGCGCATTCAGGTATTCCGCGACTTCCTCGTCGCCAACGCGCAACGCTGGAACTATTGATCCGCATCAACTGCGTCAACAGGACACCGCATGGCTGACATGCGGGGTTCTGCGTTGTTCGCATGCAGGTGGGATCCCATACTTCACGTCATGCCGCGTTGGCTGCCGCATCCTCCCAAGATGAAATGCCGGCGCTGCATGTTCCCCTCTGGAAGCGATTGCCGGTTCCCCAAACCGGCAACCGAACCGGGCCCCTCACGGGGCCCGGTTTTTATGTGTGCTGCGCAGACGACGCCCGGACCCCTCCCTGCGACGCGCACCGGATGACGCGCGGATTCGTCGCGGAAAAAATCCGCTCACCGCGGTTTTTCGACAACACCCGCAGCCGCGCGCGACCGTTGAAAAAACCCTCATGAAATAAAGCGTTTAATCGGCGAAGCGCCCGCGCGCGACGGCGCAACCCGCGCCCACCGCGCGGATCGCAAAAGGCGCATGACCGGAGCCCGGCCCACCTATTGACCTGCGGCGGCGGCACCCCGCATATCTTGCAGATACGGATAAAAACGAACGCAAGTGGGAGGGGCCAGATGCCCTATGTGACCGAGGCTACGCTCACCGATATCGCCATGGACCGCTGGTCGAACATTCCCGATGCGCGTCTGCGCCAGGTGATGGTCGCGGCCGTGAAGCACCTGCACGCGTTCGTGCGCGAGGTCGAACCCACCAAGGAAGAATGGTTCACCGCCGTCGACTGGCTGACCCGCATCGGTCAGAAGAGCGACGAGAAGCGGCAGGAGATGATCCTCACCTCCGACGTGCTCGGCGTCAGCATGCTGGTCGACGCCATCAACAACCGCCGGCCGAGCGGCGCGACGCCGTCAACCGTCGAGGGACCGTTCCACATTCCCAACGCGCCGGAGATCGCCAACGGCCAGAACGTCACCGAGGGCGCGCCCGGCGTGCCGTGCATTGTCACCGGCACCATCAAGGGCATGGACGGCAAACCGATCGCCGGTGCCGCCATCGACATCTGGCAGACCGACGGCGACGGCCTTTACGAAGCCCAGCGCGAGATCGACCACGCTTACATGCGCGGCGTCTATCACTCGCAGGCGGATGGCTCCTACATCGTGCGCACCGTGGCGCCGATCGGCTACACCATCCCGATGGACGGCCCGGTCGGGGAACTGATGAGCCGGACCACCATCAGCCACTTCCGTCCGGCGCATATCCATTTCGCCGTGACGGCACCTGGATACCACAGCCTGGTCACGCATCTGTTTGTGGCCGGCGACGAATATATCGAGACAGACGTTGTCTACGGTGTGAAGAAGGAATTGATCGCCGACTTCCAGCAGAAGCCGGCGGGAACCGCGATTAACGGCGAAAAGATCGCGTCGCCCTATGTCCAGGTTAACTATGATTTCGTTCTTGATAAGCAGGCTAAGGCAAAGGCTGCGGCGTGAGGCAACTTTCGGTTAAAATGCAGCGTTAATACGGTCACGACTCGCCATCGTCCCGGCAGAAAAGGATCAGGAATGTTGAGCTCTCGTCTCAATCGGCTGCTCACCGGCAGCGCGGTCGCCGTTGTTTTGACCCTTGGTGCCGCGCAAGCCGCGCAGGCTCAGTCCACCAGCGGCAGCAGCGAGCCGGCGATGGTGGACGGCGTTCCGGTTCCTGACACGACGATGCCGGCACCGCCGACCGTCGAAGACCTGAACAAGAGCATGGTGCCGGCCACTCCTGCGCCGGCCGCGCAAGCGCAGACGCCGGCTCCGGCTGCACAGCCCGCTCCAGCCGCCGCCGAAGCGCCGAAGGCGGCTCCCGCCGCGCCGGCAACGGCCGCGACGCCCGCGCCCGCCGCGGCACCGGTCACCGCCTCGCTCGACAGCGCGGTCGCCGACAAGCTGCGTGAACTCTCGTCCGGCAAATTCGACCGCATTCTCGGCAGCAAGAAAGAGCGCACCGCCGTCGAGGCGTTCTACAGCGCGCGCAACTTCAAGCCGCTGTGGGTGACGGACGGCGCCGCCAATGCCGGCGCCAAGGCCGCCGCCAAATATCTCGGCGGCGTCGAGGCCGACGCGCTCGATCCGTCCGACTATCCGACGCCGGACTTCACCGCGGCCAAGGACGCGGATGCGCTCGCCGAAGCGGAGATGAAGCTCACCAATTCGGTGCTCGCTTTCGCGCATCATGCCTCGATCGGCCGCGTGCACTTCACGCGCATCTCCGCCGACATCAGCTACGATCTCAAGGCGCCGGAGCCCGGCGACGTGCTCAAGAAGCTCGCCGACGCGGGCGACGTCGCCGCCGCGCTCGACAGCTTCAATCCGCAGCAGCCAGGCTACAAGGCGCTGAAGGCGAAATACGCCGAACTGCGCGCCGGCAAGAAGGCTGATGCCGGCCCGGCGCCGATCCCGCACGGCGCAACGCTCAAGCTCGACACGCCGAAGAAGAAGAACGCCAAGAAGGGCGCGAAAGCCGAAGAGACGACCGCTGCCGTCATCACCGACGACCGCGTGCCGGAAGTCCGCAAGCGGCTCGGCATCGCCGGCGACCAGAGCAGCAAGGTGTTCGACAAGGACGTGGTCGCCGCGCTGCGCGGCTTCCAGAAGGAGCACAAGCTCCCGGCCAACGGCGAACTCACCAACGCCACGATCGACGCGATCAACGGCCCGAAGCAGAACGTCAACGCGCAGGACGCGATCGTCGCGACCATGGAGCGCTGGCGCTGGATGCCGCGCGACCTCGGCAACCCTTACGTGATGGTCAACATCCCCGACTACACGCTGCGCATCGTCAAGGACGGCAAGACCTACTGGAAGACCAAGATCGTGGTCGGCTTGCCGGGCAAGCCGACGCCGATCATCAGCGCGGAGATGAAGTTCATCACCGTCAATCCGACCTGGAACGTGCCGCCGTCGATCATTCAGAACGAATATCTGCCGGCGCTGCGTGAGGATCCGAACGCGCTCGACCGCATCGGCCTCAAGGTCTCGCAGAATCCGGACGGCACCGTGCGCATCTGGCAGCCGCCGGGAGATCGCAACGCGCTCGGCCGCATCCGCTTCAATTTCCCGAACAAGTTCCTGGTGTATCAGCACGACACGCCGGACAAGCATCTGTTCGCCCATGACAAGCGCGCCTACAGCCACGGCTGCATGCGCGTGCAGGATCCGCTGATGTACGGCGAGAAGATCCTGTCGCTCGCCTTGCCGCAGGAGCACTACACCGCCGCGCGGCTGCAGAAGATGTTCGGCGGCAACGAGATCAACATCAACTTCCCGAAGACGATCCCGGTGCACCTGACCTATCAGACCGCGTTCGTGGACGAGGACGGCAAGCTGCAGGTTCGCGGCGACGTCTACGGCCGCGATGCCCGCGTGCTCGCGGCGCTGCGCGGTTCGGAGCGCAAGGTCGCCGACATTCCGATGGATCGTCCGGCGAATACCTCGGCGAAGCCGGTCAAGCTCGCGCCCGGCAGCCTCGGCGGTCAGGGTCCGAGCTATGGCGGCGGCCCCAACTTCTTCGACTGGCTGTTCGGCGCGCCGGCGCGCGAGCCGCAATTCGAGCCGCGCCAGCGTCGCCGCTACGACAACAACGGCCGGATCAGCTATCGCTGACCGTCGCTCACTCCCGACGAAAAAGGGCCGCCTCGCGCGGCCCTTTTTTATGGAAGTCCGCATGATGCGAGGTTCGCGCGCGGCATGCCGCGCGGCCGAACACCTGTCTCACCGAGGGAGGGGGATATCCAAGTGGTACAGGCGGGTGGACTTGAACCACCGACCTCCGGTTCCACAGACCGGCGCTCTAACCAACTGAGCTACGCCTGCACAGGACATGCCGCCGGCGCCAAGGCTTACGACCCATGGCCTGCGAGCGGGCGGACCATATTCGTCAGGACGCGCCGCGGCAAGGCCGATATCGCGGCAAATTTCTCCGGAAAACCCGCAAGAAAAAGCCCAGGCGCGGGCCTGGGCTTTTCACATGTCGCGCGGGCGGCTGAGCCGCCCGCGGATCGTCACAGAAATCAGGCAGCCTTGTTGAAGGCCGAGTTGAGACCCGACTTGATCGGCTCCGCGGTCTCCTGCGCGAGCTTCTGAGCGAGCGCGGTCAGTTCCTTCACCTGCTCGGTCGAGGTCTCGAACTGCTGGCGCGCATGCGCCGTCGTCAGCTCGACCGCTTCGGCGACCGACTTCACGGTCATCAGCTTGGCGAGATAGTCGAAGGCGCTGTTGGTGTTGGCGCGAGCCTGCTCAAGCATGGCGAGGCCGTAATCGGCCGTGCCCTTGCTGGCGTTGGCATAGGTGGTTTCCATCATGCCGGTGGTGTCCTCGGCGGCGGCGCGGATCTTGTCGTAGCCGGTCTTCGCCTGGGTCAGCGTCTTCTCGGCGATCTCGCGCAGCGCGGCCGGCACTTCCATGGCCGGGATGTTGAACTTGGGAATATCGAACTTCGGCAGTTCAAACTTCGGAATCTCGAATTTCGGCAGCTCGGCGGTCACTGCGACCTTCGGGGATTCGATCTTCACGGTATCGGCTTTCGGGGCTTCGACGCCCGGCTTGCCGGCTTTCACTTTCGCGGTGACCACATCGGCCATGGGACGGCTCCTTGTCAGGGCTTCCGGAGGGGGACACCAGCCACCGACGCCCTACCGCCGATCCGGTGTCGTTCGACGCAGTGAGCGCCGAACCATACCCCTTCTATAAGCCGTGAAATTGTGCATCGCAACAGAAATTATCGCGACGCACAAAAAAGCCTGATCCCGGCCATCCATGTGGCGGCCGGAACCCCTCCACCGCCGGGCGCTAGCGGGCGGGCGGCGTGGTCGCCTTGGACGCCACCGCCGCCAGCTCCTTGGCCTGATCGGTGAGGGTCTGGACGTGGGATTTGACGTAATCGGCCTGGATCTGCATGGCGTCCTGCGGGTCGCGCGCCATCACCAGCCGCTGGCCGAAGGCGAAAGCCGCCGCCATGTTCTGCTCGGCATGGCGGATGGTGAGCTCGACCACCTGGCGGGCGCCGGTCCTCAGGGTCGCCGCCTGCCCCTCGACGCCGCTCACCCCCTGGGTCGCGGCGGACACGAAGGTCTCAAAAGCCTTGCGGGCCTGCTCCATGCTCTTCTCGGCGAAGGCGTGCATGTCGGTCGGGAATTCGAATTTGGGAAAGTCGCTGCCAGCCATGATGAGCTCCGGTGCTTCTGGATTTAAATTCTTGGCCGCGATTCTGGACCCGCTTCGGGGCCAAGCTGAGGCCAACAAGCCGAAGCCAACATTAGGCGATGCACGGGCCGGCGCAACGTCCGGTGATTAAGGTTTATTGCGCCTTCCGGCTCCAGATACCGGCCGTTTCATGGACGCTGACGCGGCCGGCCCTTATGTATGTCCTTACCTCTGTCCTTTGTTGTGTAAGGCTTTTTCGCGCATGCCCGGACCTGGCTTCCAGCTGGACTGCCTGCTCGATCCGCGACTGTCGCCGCATGCGGCGTCACCGCGGCCGATCTGGCTGTGGAGCGCGGACGCGCACCGCATCCTGTGGGCCAATCCGACCGGCGCGGCAATCTTCGGTGCGGCGTCGCCAGCGGCGGCGGCCGCACTCGACTTTCCGGCAACGCATCCGGCGGCGGCACAGGTGGCGCGGCTCGCCACCACGCTGACCGATAACGGCGCGCCGCGGCTCGACCGTCTTCGCGGCTTCGGCGCACGCGGCGCGGGGACGCTCACCTGCGCCTGCTCACGCATCACGCTCTCCGGCGGCGAGAAGGCGGTGTTGATCGTCTCCACCGAGCGCGCCGGCCCCGAACTCACCCTTGCCGAACGCGCGCAGCGCCTGCTGGCGGAAAACGATGCACCGGTCGCCGCCTTCGCCGCCGACGGTTCGCTGCTGCACGCGACGCAGCCGATCGCGCAAAGCTTCGGCGACGTGACCAGCCTCGACGCCATTGGCGCAGCCGCGCTCGCGGCGCAGGCGAGCCGCGAGGGCGCCGCGTCCGGTCCGACCAAGATCGGCGTGCTGTCGCTCGCGCGCATCGGCGAAGGCGCCTCGACCGTGCTGCTGGCAACGCTCGATCAACCAGCAGGCGAAACGACAACCGACGCGACCATCACGGACGCACAGATTTCCGCCGACGCTTCGGCAGATATGTCGGCGGACAACGACGACCACGCATCGCCCCCGGCCGTCGACCATGTCGCGACCGCACCCGCCGAAACGCCGGCATCGGTCGAGCACGTCAGCACGCCGCGGCACCCGTTGCGGTTCGTCTGGGCGCTCGATGATCAGAACCGCTTCACGCTCGAGTCGCAGGAATTCATCGCGCTGATCGGCGCCTCGACCCCGCAACTGCTCGACCGTCCGTGGAGCGAGATCGCCGCGACGCTCAAGCTCGATCCCGACGGCACGGTCGCGCGCGCCTTTGCCTCGCACGAAACCTTCAGCGGCATCACCGTGCCGTGGCCAGTGGACGGCAGCAGCGCAACCATGCCGATCGAACTGTCGGGCCTGCCGATGTTCGACCGCGAGCGCCGGTTCCGCGGCTATCGCGGCTTCGGCATCTGCCGCGACGTGGAGCGGCTCGACGCACTCGCGACCGCGCGCGCCTTGCTCGACGCGCAACCGGCCTCGCCGTCGATCTTGCCGCCAGTCGTGCCGCCCGGTGCGCCGCCGGCCGAAACGCCGCAGAACGTGCTGCGATTCCCCGCGCCGAACGCCGTAACGGCAGAGCGCCCCGCCGATGTGTTCGCGCCGCCGGAAAAACCCGCCGAGCCCGCCGCGACACCGACACCAACCCTGACGCCGGTGGAAAAGCTCGCCTTCCGCGAACTCGCCCGCCGCCTCGGCGACGGCTTGAAGCAACCGGCGAAAGCCGAGAACGACAGCGCGCCGCCGCCCGCTGCCGCGGTTGCCGCGCAAACGACAGCACAAGCCGCTCAGGTTGCGTCGCCCGTCGCGCCGCCGGCGGAACGCGCCGCGCCGCGCTCGCGCTCGGAAGCGCCGATCCTCGACCGTCTGCCGTTCGGCATCCTGGTCTACCGGCTCAACGAACTGCTCTACGCCAACAAGGCATTCCTCGACTGGACCGGCTACGCCGCGCTCTACGATCTGGTGCAGGCCGGCGGCCTCGACACGCTGTTCATCGACACCAGCGACACGACGCCGGCACAGAACGGCACGCCGCTGACCATCAGCACCCAGGACGGCGACCACAAGCCGGTCGACGGCCGGCTGTTCTCGACCACCTGGAACGACGAAAGCGCGCTGGTGCTGATGCTCAACACCGGCATGCCGGCGCAGGCGCCCGCAGCGCCCGATCCACGTCTCGCGGAGACCGAGCAGGCGCTGGTGCGCGCGCAGACCGGCGTGCGCGATCTCGAGGCGATCCTCGACACCGCGACCGACGGCGTCGTGCTGATCGACCGCGACGGCCGCGTGCTGTCGGCCAATCGCAGCGCCGAGGCGCTGTTCGGCTACGACAACGCCGACATGCAGGCGTTCCTGTTCGGCGATCTGTTCGCGCCGGAAAGCCGGCGCGCCGCGCTCGACTATCTCGACCGGCTGTCGCATGCCGGCGCCACCGTGTTGATCAACGAAGGCCGCGAAGTGATCGGCCGCGTGCGCCAGGGCGGTCTCATTCCGCTGTTCATGACGCTCGGCCGCGTCGGCGATAACGGCGACAAATTCTGCGCCGTGTTCCGCGACGTCACCGTCTGGAAGAAGACCGAAGAAGACCTGATGACGGCGAAGCGCCTCGCCGAGAAGACCTCGGCGGCGAAATCGGAATTCCTCGCCAAGGTGAGCCACGATATCCGCTCGCCGCTCAACACCATCATCGGCTTCTCCGAGGTGATGATCGACGAGCGGTTCGGCGCCATCGGCAACGAACGCTACCGCGACTATCTCAAGGACATTCACGCCGCCGGCGAGCACCTGATCACGCTGCTCAACGACCTGCTCGATCTGTCAAAGATCGAGACCGGCAAGCTCGATCTCTCGTTCGCCAGCCTCGGCCTCAACGATCTCGTGCAGCAATGCGTGGCGATGCTGCAGGCGCAGGCCAATCGTGGCCGCGTCATCATCCGTACCGCGCTCGCCGACACGCTGCCGCAAGTGGTGGCCGATGCGCGCTCGGTGCGGCAGATCATTCTCAACCTGCTTTCCAACTCGCTGAAGCTGACCGGCGCCGGCGGCCAGGTGATCGTCTCGACCGCGCTGACCGATCGCGGCGACGTGGCGCTGCGGGTCCGCGACACCGGCAGCGGCATGAGCGAGGCGGAACTGGCGCAGGCGCTCGAACCATTCCGCGAACTCGCCACCACGCCGCGCTGGGGCGCGAGCGGCACCGGACTCGGCCTGCCGATCACCAAGGCGCTGGCGGAAGCGAACCACGCCGAATTCCACATTTCCAGCAGCAACGGCAGCGGCACGCTCGCCGAAGTGGTGTTCCCGGCGCCGCGTTTGCTCGCCGAATAAACGCCGGCCTCCCTTTACCGCGTCCCCACGAACGGTCATCCTGATCGCGCGGCCTGACGCGGCTCGGAGGCGGCATGACCCGGCTATTCCCTGATCGTCTGTTGGCGCGAACCGGATTTGCCGTGTTCACGGCGTTTGCCCTGATCGCCGCCGCCGTCATGCCCGCCCGCCCGGCCGAGCGCGTCGATCTGCTGCTGGTGCTCGCCTCCGACGTGTCGCGCAGCGTCGATTACGCCAAATTCCAGTTGCAACGCGAAGGCTACGCCGCCGCCATCACCGACGACCGGGTGCTGAACGCGATCCGCTCCGGCCCGTTGCAGCGCATCGCCGTCGCTTTCGTCGAATGGTCCGGCGCCGCCGCGCAGAAAGTGGTGATCGACTGGACCTTGATCGACGGAAAAGCGTCGGCGCAGAAATTCGCCGATCAACTGATCGAACTGCCGCGGGCGTTTGCCGACCGCACCGCCATCGGCGCCGGCATCGACTTCGCGCTGGCGCAGCTCGACCGCGCGCCGTTCGAGAGCAGCCGGCGCACCATCGACGTGTCCGGCGACGGCACCAGCAATTCCGGCACGCCGGTCGACGAAGCGCGCGACCGCGCGCTCGCCAAGGGCGTGACGATCAACGGCCTCGTCATTCTCAGCGACCGCCCGCTCGCATGGAATCCGGAGCACACCAATCCGCCCGGCGGCCTCGACAAATACTACCGCGACCATGTGACCGGCGGCCCCGGCGCGTTCGTGATGGTGGCGGAGAATTTCGGCTCGTTCCGGCAGGCGATCATCGGCAAGCTGATCGCCGAGATCGCCATGCTCGACACCGGCCGGATTACCGTGAGGGACTGACGCGCGCCGCGCCCACTGAGGCGCTTTGCCGCAATGCTTCCCCGCGATCGGTCGCCGGCGCGATCCATTTGCCGCCGCTGGCGAAACCGCCACGTTTCGAGCGATTCCAAACTGGCCGGTCGCGGCAAACGCCGTTAAGCCATTGAAAACAGCAAAGAAGTCGTGGAACGAAGGGGCATGTCCGCGCACCCCGTCACAGGATGACCGTCATGCTCGCCTCGTTCTCCCGCCCGCTTCTCGCCGCCGCGCTGATCGCGCTGCCCGCCGCCGCACACGCCGCCGGCGAGGTCAATGTCTACACCTATCGCGAAACCAAGCTGATCAAGCCGCTGTTCGATGCCTTCACCAAGGACACCGGCATCAACGTCAACGTCATCTCCGCGAGCTCCGGCCTCGAACAGCGCATCAAGGCCGAGGGCGAGAACAGCCCGGCCGACGTGCTGCTCACGGTCGATATCGGCCGGCTCGAAGACGCCGTGAAGGCTGGCATCACCCAGCCGATCACCTCGCCCGCGCTCGACAAGATCGTGCCGGCGCAATACCGCGACCCGGAAGGCCATTGGTACGGCATCTCCATGCGCGCGCGCGTGTTCTACGTGTCGAAGGAGCGCGTGAAGGACGAGGCGCTGACCTATGACGAACTCGCCGATCCGAAATGGAAGGGCAAGATCTGCGTCCGCTCCGGCCAGCACATCTACAACAACGCGCTGATCGCCGCTTACATCGCCCACTACGGCGAAGCGAAAGCGGAAGAATGGCTGCGCGGCGTGAAGGCCAATCTGGCGCAGAAGCCGTCCGGCGGCGACCGCGAGCAGGCGCGCGACGTCGCGGCCGGCAAGTGCGACATCGGCATCGGCAACACCTATTACTGGGCGCTGATGAACGACAAGGATCCGTCGAAGAAGGCATGGGCGGACGCGACACGCGTCGTGCTGCCGACCTTCAAGGACAATGGCGGCACGCATGTGAACCTGTCGGGCGTGGTTTTGATCAAGACCGCGCCGAACAAGGCCAACGGCCAGAAGCTGATCGAATGGCTCGCCGGCGAGACCGCGCAGCACATCTACGCCGACAGCAATTACGAATATCCGATGAACCCGCAGGTGGCGGTCAATCCGACCATCAAGGGCTACGGAACGTTGAAGCCGGACCCGACGCCGATGGCGAAGATCGCCGACTCCAAGAAGGCCGCCGCGAATCTGGTCGACAAGGTCGGCTTCGACAATTGAGCACGACGACGCCGGCACAGTTCAACGGCCCCGCACCGCGCGGGGCCGTTCGGTTTTGGCGCGGCGGCACCGGCGCGCCGGCGGCCGTGTTTGCGCTCGCGGCCGCGGCGCTGACAGCCGCGCCGCTGATCAGCCTCGTCATGCTGGCGATCCGCGGCGACACCGAACTATGGCCGCATCTCGCCGCCTATGTGATCCCGCAGGCGATCGGGCAGACCGCGATGCTGGTCGCCGGCGTGTCTGTCGTCGCCGGCACGATCGGCGCGGCGACGGCGTGGCTCGTCACCACGTTCGAGTTTCCCGGCCGGCGCGCGCTGACCTGGCTGCTGCCGTTGCCGCTGGCGATCCCGACCTATCTCGCCGCCTACATCTACGTCGATCTGTTCGAGGTGAGCGGCCCGCTGCAAGGCGCGCTGCGCGCAGTCGGCGGCTATGCGCGGCCGCAGGATTACTGGTTTCCGTCGATCCGCTCGCTCGGCGGCGCGATCTTCGTGTTCGGCATCGTGCTCTACCCTTACGTCTACTTCGCCGCGCGGGCGATGCTGCAAACACAGCCCGCATCGTTCGCCGAAGCGGCGCGCATGCTCGGCGCGCGGCCGCTCGCGCTGTTGCGTCACATCACCCTGCCGCTGGCGCGGCCGGCGCTCGCCGTCGGTCTCGCGCTGGTCGCGCTGGAAACCCTGAACGACATCGGCGCCAGCGAATATCTCGGCGTGCAGACGCTGACGCTGTCGGTGTTCACCACCTGGCTCAACCGGTCGAGCCTGCCCGGCGCGGCGCAGATCGCGCTGGTGATGCTGATCGTCGTCGTTGCGCTGCTCGCGCTGGAACGCTACGGCCGCCGCCGCCGCGCTTATGCCGCCACCAGCGCCGACCTGCCGCCGGAGCGGCCGCAACTCACCGGCGGCCGCGCCATCGTCGCGCTCGCGCTTTGCCTCGCGCCAGTGACGCTCGGCTTCCTGCTGCCGGGCTTCTATCTGCTGCGCGAAACCGTGACGCGCGGCCTTGTCGGCGGCTTCGATCCTGAACTCATGCGGCACGCGCTGACCACCGTGGCGCTGGCGCTCGCCGCCACGCTGACGGTGCTGACCCTCGCCGCCGGCGCGGTGCTGATGACGCGCGCGACGCCGCACCCGCTGCTGCGCGCGGCGGTGGCGCTTGGCGCGCTCGGCTACGCGGTGCCGGGAACGGTGCTGGCGCTCGGCCTGCTGCCACCGGTCGGAGCGCTGGACACGGCCTTCGCGGCGATCCGCCACGCGCTGGGCTCGGCGGGCGGCAGCCAGATCCTGATCGGCTCCGGCGCGGCGCTGGTGCTGGCCTATGCCGCCCGGTTCCTGGCGATCGGCACCGGTTTCGTCCAGGCCGGCCTGAGCCGGGTGTCGCCCGACGGCGACGACGCGGCGCGGCTGCTCGGCGCACGGCCGTGGACGCTCGCCCGCACGGTGCATCTGCCGCTGATCCGCCCAGCGCTCGCCGGCGCCGGCCTGCTGATCTTCGTGGATTGTCTCAAGGAGCTGCCGGCCTCGCTGATGCTGCGGCCGCTGAACGTCGAGACCCTGTCGACCTATATTTACCAGTTCGCGGCTCGCGGCAGCTTCGAGGACGGCGCGCTGGCCGCCCTGCTGATCGTCGCCGCGGGGGTCATTCCAGTGATCCAGATCGTGCGCCACACCGACGCAGCCACCGGCCCGTCCGCCACGCCGGACGCGCCGTAAATTCTGCGTATAACGCGGCCATGAAAGCGTCACAGACGCGCGCCACAGGTTTCCGCGCGCGGGGCTGCCGGGATATAGTCGCGGCCTTCCCGCCCGAACCCATCGGATCACCAGCTTCGGATTGCCAACCTTCGGAGTGCCATGGCCGCCGTCGGCTTCAAACGTCTCGGTCTGGTTCTGGCGGCGCTGGCGCTGCTGCTGGTCGGCATCGTCGCGGCCGCGCCGCTGATGATCTCGCCGGATGCGGTCCGCGAAGCGGTGCAGGACGAGGTTCGCGCGCTCACCGGTCTCGATCCGACCTTGAGCGGCGACGCGACCGTGTCGCTGTTTCCGCGCAGCTTCATCAGCTTCCGCGACGTGAGCCTGGGCGACACCGGCGCCGGCAACCGCCCGGCCCTGACGGCGGAACGGCTTACCGCCGGACTGCGGGTGCTGCCCTTGCTGCTCGGCCGCGTCGAGATCGTCGAGGTGACGCTCGAAGCACCGGCGATCCGTGTCGATCTCACCGAGGACGGTCGCACCAACTGGTCGCCGCTGACCGCCAAGCTCGTTCCCGGCAAGAAACCGGCGCGGCTCGCGGCCTTCTCCGAAATCCGTATCGAGCGCGGCACCATCACGCTCACCGACAAGGCGCGCAATCTCAGCGAGACGCTGACGAATGTCGAACTGTCGCTGGCCTGGCCGTCGATCTCCAAGAGTTTCGGCGCGACCGGCCGCGTCACCTGGCACGGCGAACCGCTCGACATCAGTGCCACGCTCGGCGACTTCGCCGCGGCGCTGACCGGTGCCCGCTCCAGCCTGAAGATGCGTGTCTCCGGCAAGCCGATCAAAGCGGCATTCGACGGTGCGTTCAGCGCGCAGCCGAGCCTGAAGCTCGAAGGCACGCTCGCCGCCGACGGCGCCTCGCTGCGCAAGGTGATGGCCTGGAGCGGCCAGCGCGAGCCGCCCGGCGGCGGCTTCGGGCATTTCGCGCTGAAAGCGCAGACCAACATCGTCGGCGGCACCATGGCGCTGACCGGCGTCAATGTCGAACTCGACGGCAATGTCGCCGAAGGCGTGCTGACGCTCTCGACCGACCAGCGGCAGGTGCTGCAAGGCACGCTCGCCGCCGACAAGATCGACCTGACGCCCTATCTCGCTTCGATGAAGCTGCTCTCCGGCAATCGCCGGGCCTGGGACGCGGAGCCGATCGACATGTCCGGCCTGACCGGATTCGATGTCGATCTGCGGCTGTCGGCGGCCAAGGTGGCGCTGACCTCGACCACGCTCAACCGCACCGCGCTCGCCGCCAATCTGCGCAACGGCCATCTGATCGTCACCGTCGGCGAGTCGCAGGGCTTCGGCGGCACCATCACCGGCACCTTCACCATCGCCAACGCCGCGAAGGGCGTCGATGTGAAGACGCAGATGCAGCTCCAGTCGGTCAATCTCGACAGCTGCCTGACCGAGCTGATCGGCTTCAAGCGGCTGGAAGGCACCGGCAACATCACGCTGGCGCTGGAAGGCTCCGGCGGGAACGTGCTCGATATCACCCGCACGCTCAACGGCGCGGCGACGCTGACCGCGCGGCGCGGCGCCATTACCGGACTCAATGTCGAACAACTGCTGCGCCGGCTCGAACGCCGGCCGCTGTCCGGTGGCGGCGATTTCCGCAGCGGACAGACGCCCTATGAGCGGCTGTCGCTGCAGCTCAAGGTCGTCAACGGCACGATCCATGTCGAGGACACGGACATTACCGGCTCGGCGGTGAAGCTGGCGCTCGCCGGCACCGCCTCGATCCCCGAACGCGAATTCGATCTCAAGGGCACGGCCGCGCTGGTGAACGGCGCCGGGACCGCCGCGTTCGAACTCCCGTTCGTGATGCAGGGCTCGTGGGCCGATCCGCTGCTGCTGCCCGATCCGCGCAGCCTGATCCGCCGCTCCGGCGCCGCCGCGCCGCTGCTCGACGCGGTGCGCAGCCGCAACGACGGCGCGATCCGAAATGCCATCGAGCGCCTGACCGGCTCGCAGCGCCCGACTGCCTCCGCACCGGCCGGTGTCGCGCCGGTGAGCGCGCCGGCGAATTAGCCGCCGCTACAGTGGCGCGCCGGCCGCGCGCTGACGCCGCGCAGCGTTGCGCTTGCCGATCAGCGACACCACCGTCAGGCCGACCGCCACCGTCGCGATCATCAGCGTGCAGATCGCGTTGATCTCCGGCTTCACGCCGAGCCGCACCTCCGAATAGATGCGGATCGGCAGCGTCGTCGCACCCGGACCGGTGGTGAAGCTCGCGATCACCAGATCGTCGATCGACAAGGTGAAGGCGAGCATCCAGCCGGCGGCAATGGCCGGAAAGATCAGCGGCAGCGTGACGAGGAAGAACGTGCGGCCCGGCGTCGCGCCGAGATCCTGCGCCGCTTCGGTGAGGCTACGGTCGAAGGTGGCGAGCCGCGACTGCACCACCACCGTGACGAAGCACATGGTCAGCGTCGTATGCGCGATGGTCACGGTCCAGAATCCGCGGTCGACGTCGAGCGCGACGAACAGCAGCAGCAGCGACAGGCCGGTGATCACTTCCGGCATGACCAGCGGCGCATAGACCATGCCGGCGAACAGGGTCCGGCCATGGAAGCGCCGCCGGCCGGTCAACGCCAGTGCTGCCATGGTGCCGAGCACCGTCGCGGCTGTCGCCGACATCAGTGCGATGCGGAGCGTCGTCCAGGCGGCGGCGAGCATCGCGCTGTCCTCGAGCAGCGCCGCATACCAGCGCAGCGACCAACCGCCCCACACCGTCACCAGCCGCGAGGCGTTGAACGAATAAATGATCAGGATCGCGATCGGCAGATAAAGGAACGCCAGGCCGAGCGTCAGCGACACCATGTTGAACGACGAGAAGCGGCGCGTCATCGGCGCGCTCCGTCGAGTTCGCGTTGCTGCAGCCGCTCGTAGATCATCAGCGGCACCACCAGCACCATCAGCAGCACCACTGCCAGCGCGGACGCGAGCGGCCAGTCCTTGTTGCCGAAGAACTCGGTCCACAGCGTCTGGCCGATCATCAGGCTTTCCGAACTGCCGAGCAGATCGGGAATGACGAATTCGCCGACCACCGGGATGAAGCACAGCAGGCAGCCGGCGAACACGCCGCGCATGGCGAGCGGCACCGTTACCAGCCAGAATGCGCGCCAGCGCGGACAGCCGAGATCGGCGGCGGCTTCCAAGAGGCTTTCGTCCTGCTTCTCCAGCGCCGCATAAAGCGGCAGCACCATGAACGGCAGATAGGAATAGACCACGCCGATATAGATCGCGGTGTCGCTGGCGAGCCACGCCGCCGGCTGCGAGATGAGGCCGAGCGCCATCAGCACGTCGTTCAGCAGGCCGTCGCGCTGCAGGATGTTGATCCAGGCATAGATGCGGATCAGGAACGAGGTCCAGAACGGCAGGATGACCATCAGCACCAGCATCGGCTGGAGGCGGCGCGGCGCGCGCGCCATCGCATAGGCCATCGGAAAGCCGAGCGCGAGCAGCATCAGCGTCGACAGCGCCGCGACCTGCACGCTCTTGAAGTACGACAGCAGATAGATCGTGTCCGACGCGAGAAGCCGATAGGTTTCCAGCGTCAGCGCCGAGGCGAAATCGTAAAATCCCGAGAGGCCCTGCGACCAGTCGAGCACCGGCAGATAGGGCGGCTGCGCGATCACCGTTTCCGAGACGCTGATGCGCAGGACGATAACGAACGGAACCAGGAAAAACGCCAGCAGCCAGAGATACGGCAGCGCCACGGTGAGGCGCCCGCCGCGCTGTTGGTCGCCGGCACTCATGGCGGCAGCACCAGACCGGCATCGGCCGGCCACGACAGCGTGACGCGATCGTTGAGGCCGATGGCCGGTCCGCCGGCGCGGACGGCGTTGGCGACCGCCGCCTTCATCGACAGTCCACCGGCGACCGCCACCTTGTAGAGCGACTTGTCGCCGCGATAGCCGACCTCTCTCACCGTGCCGTCGATACTGTTGTCACCACCGACGGCGAGCGAAATCTTTTCCGGGCGCACGGCGAGCACCACCGCATCGCCCGGCTTCAACCCCGGCGACACCGGCGCACGCAACAGGCCGAGCGCCTCGGTGGCGACGCCGGCGCCGTCCGCGGCCACGTGGCCTTCGATGATGTTGATGTCGCCGATGAACTGCGCCGCCCAGCGCGTGCGCGGCCGTTCGTAGATCTCCGCCGGCGCACCGGTCTGGACGATGCAGCCCTTGTCCATCAGCGCGATGCGATCGGCCATCACCATCGCCTCCTCCTGATCGTGGGTGACGATCACGAAGGTGAGGCCGAGGCGGCGGCGCAATTCCATCAGCTCGAACTGGGTCTCCTCGCGCAGCTTACGGTCGAGCGCCGCCATCGGCTCGTCGAGCAGCAGCACGCGCGGGCGTTTGGCGAGCGAGCGGGCGAGCGCCACGCGCTGCCGCTGGCCGCCCGAGAGCTGATCCGGCTTGCGCTCGCCGAGCCCGGTGAGCCGCGCCAGCGCCAGCATCTCGGCGACCCGCGCCTCGATCTCCGCGCGCGGCAGCCCCTCGCGTTTGAGACCAAAAGCGATATTGCCGGCCACGGTGAGATGCGGGAACAGCGCGTAGCTCTGGAACATCATGTTGACCGGCCGCCGGTATGGCGGCACGGCGGAGATGTCCTTGCCGTCGAGCAGAACGCGGCCGGAATCCGGCGTCTCGAACCCGGCCAGCATGCGCAGCAGCGTGGTCTTGCCACAGCCGGACGGGCCGAGCAGCGCGACGAACTCGTTGGCCTGGATGTCGAGCGACAGATCATCGACCGCCGCGACCGCGCCGAACCGGCGGCCCACATGATCGAACCGCACCAGCGGCGCCTTTTGATGTGTCGCGTTTTCTTGACGCGAACCGGTATCCACTTCGCTCGAAAGCGCGTTACCGCCGTCCGCCGTGTCCGGTACCTTGCCCGATTGCGTCAATGGACCGCGTCCCCTCGCCGGAATCCCCGGACGCCTGAATAGGCCAAACGGCGGGGAAAGCGAAGCCGCGCGTCAGCCGAACGCGCTGATGTCCTCAGGCAGCTTGCCGGGGAGCCGGGGCTCCGGGCCGTAGTAGTCGCCGATCTGCACGCTGGCGCGGGGGTTGGCGACGATCGACATCAGCCGCTGATGCAGCGCCTTCAGCGACACCGGCTTGCACAGGAACTCGTTGATGCCGAGCCGCGCCGCCTCCATCACCCGCCACCGCTCGCGATAGCCGGTGAGCATGATGATCGGCAGATCGGGGGTCGGAAACACGCCGGGCGAGCGGACGATCCGCACGAATTCCGGGCCGTTGAGCAGAGGCATTTCCCAGTCGAGGATGACGACGTCGGGCGACAGGGTGCGCACGATCTCGAGGCCGGCGATGCCGTCCTCGGCCTCGTGCAGCCCCTTGACGCCGATATTGAGCAGCAATCCGCGCACGATTTTGCGCATGTACTGGTTGTCATCGACAATCAGCACGTTGAGCTGCTGGATCAGGAATTCGGCGTGTTTGGCGGGCAACATGACGCACACAACTGACGAGGGCCGGCGCTCCGGACGCGACCGCGATGGCGATCCTGCCCCGGAAACCTCACCGGCGCGTTAATTCCATAACGTTTTCAAGCGAAGCGGGAA
The DNA here is from genome assembly GCA_019635575.1 of Pseudolabrys sp. Lineage (GTDB taxonomy): Bacteria > Pseudomonadota > Alphaproteobacteria > Rhizobiales > Xanthobacteraceae > Pseudolabrys. The sequence continues at coordinate 23,370 of JAHBZF010000023.1, forward strand.
TCGGTTCGCGTGACGAAAACGCGTTAAATAAAAGGTCAATTCAGCAGAACCAGCTCGTTGTAGCCGCCGTCGCCCACCGGCATGTCGGCGAGCTTGCGTGGCGCCGGACCGTAATAGTTGCCGTGCTGGATCACCGGGCGCGGATGCAGCACCACCGCCTTGATGCGGTCGAGCAGCGCCTTGGATGACACCGGCTTGAGCAGGAATTCATTGACGCCGATCTTGACCGCCTCGATCACCCGCGAGCGTTCGCCGTGGCCGGTCAGCATGATGATCGGCACATCGGGATAGGGAAATGTCTGCGGCGAGCGCACCAGCCGGACGAAGCCGCAGCCGTCGAGGCCGGGCATCTCCCAGTCGACGATCACCAGATGCGGCGCCGTCGCGCGGATCGCTTCGAGGCCGGCGATGCCGTCGGCCGCTTCGCTGATGTTACGCACGCCGATGCTGATCAGCAGCGTGCGCACCACCTTGCGCATGTAATGTTCGTCATCGATGACCAGCACCTTCAACGCTTCCAGCCGCGCCGCGAGGTCGCGATCGGTCACCGGTTTTGCGATGGCTGTTTCGATCATGATCCTGATTGGACCATAATCCCGGAACAATTGCGTAAAATGGCTCGGATTAATTGATCGGCCGCCGTTAACCCGGCGGCAACCATCAAGCCCAGTCCGTCAGGCTGATGGCGGCGGCGGGGTCTGCGCCATAAAGGCCGCGAGCGTCGTTGCCTGAATCTCGGACGTGGTGAGGCCGAGCTTGGTCCGCCGCCACAGCACGTCCTCGGCGGTCTGCGCCCATTCCTCGCGCATCAGATACCGCACTTCCGCCCCGGTGAGATCGCCGGTGAACACCGGACCGAGATCGTCCATGGACGCGGCGTTGCCGAGGATCGTTTCGGTGCGCAGGCCGTAGGCATGCACCAGCCGCCGCGCCAGCGTCTCCGGCACGAACGGCCAGCGCTCGCGCAGGCCCGCCAGCACTTCGTCGATCTTGTCGAAACTGAATTCGCCGCCGGGCAGCGCGGCGGTCGCGGTCCATGGCGCCTTGACCGGCAGCACCGACGACAACCGTGCCAGTGCCTCCTCGGCGAGCCTGCGGAACGTGGTGATCTTGCCGCCATAGACGGTGAGCAGCGGCGCTTTTTTCCGCTCGCGGTCGAGCACCAAGGCGTAATCGCGGGTCACGTCCTCCGGCTTGCCGTGGCCGTCATCCAGCAACGAGCGGATGCCGGCATAGCGCCACAGGATTTCGTCGGTCGTCACCACGTCGCGGAAATAGACATTCACCGCGCGGCACAGATAAGCGACCTCGTCGGGCGTCGGCGCCGGCGTGTTGACGTCGCCGACAAACGGACGATCGGTCGTGCCGATCAAGGTGAAATCCGTGCCGAACGGCAGCGCGAAGACGATGCGCTTGTCATCCATTTGCAGGAAATAGCCGCTGTCATGGGCGAACCGTCCACGCACGACGATGTGGCTGCCCTGAACGAGCCGCATCGGCTTCGGCAGCGGCACGCGCAGGATGATGTCCGCCACCTGTTGCGCCCATGGCCCGGCGGCGTTGACCAGCACCCGCGCGGTCGCCGCCTGACGGCGGCCGCGATTGTTGAGCACCAGCTTCCACTCGTCGGCGCCGCGCTCGGCGAGCGTCAGCCGGGTGCGCGGCCGAACCGATGCGCCACGGTCGGCGGCGTCGCGCGCCGCCAGCACCACCAGCCGCGCGTCGTCGACCGCGCAGTCGGAATATTCGAACGCATAGCGATAGCTGCGCTTGAGCGGCGCGCCGGCCGGGTGATGAGTGAGGTCGATGGTCTTGGTCGGCGGCAGCAGCTTGTGCGCGCCGAGATGGTCGTACAGGAACAGACCCACGCGCAATTTGAGCGGCGAGCGCGGCCCCGGCGACGGCGGCAGCACGAAGCGCATCGGCCGCACCACATGCGGCGCGGTGCGCAGCAGCACTTCCCGTTCGGACAAGGCTTCGCGCACCAGCCGGAATGCGCCGTGTTCGAGATAGCGCAGGCCACCGTGAATGAGCTTCGAGGACGCCGACGATGTCCCGGAGGCGAGATCGTTCTGCTCGACCAGCAGCACCTTGAGGCCGCGCCCGGCCGCATCGCGCGCAATGCCGGCGCCGTTGATGCCGCCGCCGACAATGGCCAGATCGAAATCGGGCATCCGTTGAGCCTGTTCCCAAACCGCCGGTTCGCGCCTGTGAGCGGAGGCCGCGAGTCGCGCCGGTTGATTCGCGCCGCTCCCCACAATGCGTTTGCGGTCGCCGCTCTTCAAGCAAAGTGACGCTTTTCACGTCCTCGCGAGCCGCTTTTAGCGCCTTGAAACACGCGCCCTTGGCCTTATCTCAAGGAAGGGGGTAGATTTTCGATTATTGCGTGTCCCGTTCTCCGGATTGTGATGTCCTCCCCTCGTCTCCTCGTCATCGAAGGCAATTCCCCACAAACGCTCGGCGAGCATGTCGCGGTCGGCGGCACGCCGGCCCATCAGGGCTATTCCAACCTGCTGCGCGAGCTGATGCCCGGCGCGGTGGTGGACACCTGCCATCCCGGCGATCCGGCCGCGCATCTGCCCGACGGACAGGCACTCGAAGGTTATGACGGCGTGGCGATCACCGGATCGTCGCTGCATGTCTACGACAACGTGCCGGAAGTCACCCGCCAGATCGAACTGGTGCGCGAGGTGCTGAAAGCAAAGACGCCGGTGTTCGGTTCGTGCTGGGGCCTGCAGGTGCTCACCGTCGCCGCCGGCGGCGTGGTGCGCCGCAATCCGAAAGGCCGCGAACTCGGTTTCGGCCGCAGCATCCGCCTCACCGAAGCCGGCCGCAAGCATCCGATGTATGCCGACAAGCCGACCGTGTTCAACGCGCCGACGGTGCATCTCGACGAGGTCGAGACGCTGGCGCCGGGACAGACGGTGCTCGCCTGCAACGACGTCAGCGACGTGCAGAGCGCCGAGATCAAGCTCAATGGCGCCACCGCCTGGGCGGTGCAGTACCATCCCGAATATCCGCTGAGCGAACTGGCGGCGATCGTGCGCCGGATCGGCGGACGGCTGATCGGCGAGAACTTTTTCACCGACGTGGCCGACATCGAGGACTTCGCGCAGGAACTGGAAACGCTCGATCAGCATCCGGACACCAAGCGCCTCGCCTGGCGCCACGGCGTCGGCCGCAACGTGCTCGACCGGATCATGCGCACGGCCGAGGTACGCAACTGGATCGAATTCCAGGTGTTGCCGATGCGCGTCAAGCGCGGGCGTCACTGAACCCGAGGGGCAGACGATGCACGATTTCAGCGGACGCACCGTCGTCGTCACCGGCGGCACCGGCGCGTTGGGCAATGCCGTCGTCGCGAAACTGATCGCTGCCGGCGCTCAGTGCCGCGTCCCCTATCGCGACGCGGGCGATGCCCAGCGTCATCCGCTGCGCGGCAACCCGAACCTGACATTGATCGAGGCCGGCAACCTGGCCGACGAAGCCATGGTGACGCGGCTCTATACCGGCGTGTCGCCGCTGTGGGCGTCGATCCATATCGCCGGCGGGTTCGCCGCAGGCAAGGTGGCCGACACCGACCGCGCCGCGCTGCAGGCGCAGCTCGACGGCAATCTCGTCTCCTGTTTCCTGTGTTGCCGCGCTGCTCTCGGCGCGATGTCTGATGGCGGCCGCATCGTCAACGTCGCCGCGCGCCCGGCGCTGGAGTGGCGCACCGGCGCCGGCATGACCGCCTATGCCATCAGCAAGGCCGGCGTCGCCGCGCTCACCGTGGCGATGGCGCAGGAAACGGCGGGCGACGGTATTCTCGTCAACGCGGTCGCACCCTCGACCATGGATACGCCGGCGAACCGCAAGGCGATGCCGAAGGCGGATCACGCCGCATGGCCTTCGGTCGATGACGTGGCGGCGACGATCCTGTTTCTGGCGTCGGCGGACAACACGGTGACGCGCGGCGCGGTCGTGCCGGTTTACGGGAAGAGTTAGCCCCTGCTCCCTGCACGTCATGCCCGCACGCGTTGCGGGCATCCATGTCCTGTTTTCTGTCGCAGCCCCAAAAAGTGGATGCCCGGCACAAGGCCGGGCATGACGCGGTGAGAGTTTTGGGACACGCCTGAGCGATCACCCGCCCACTGGCACCAGTTCGAGCTGCGGCCGCAGGATGCGCGACACCTGGTTCGACGCCGCGACCGGTCCACCAGCCACATAGTTTTCGTGGTTCTTCTCGATCTCGTCGAGATCGTAGAGATAATTGACCATCAGTCCGTAGGACTGCGCGAGGCCCTTCTCCGACACGTCGCCGAGCCAGTCGATCTGCTCGAGCCGCGCGCCGTTGCCGAGATGGAACCGCGCCACCGCATCGACCGGGCCGCCGCGCTTGCTGCGCGCGCGCAGGAAATAATAGGCGGCGGCGCGCAACAGCGGCTCCTTCACCGGATCGCGGTGCTTGGGCACCTGATACCAGCCGTGCACATCGAGATTTGTCAGCGCCGCGCGGTCTTCGGCCGAGAGAATGCGCGAATTGTCATCGGCGCGCTCGGCGTCGAGCCACTTGCGGAAGTTCGGCACCGGCGACAGCGTGACGAAAGTCGAGAGCTTCGGGAATTCGCGGCAGATTTCCTCGACCACCTGCTTGATCAGGAACGAACCGAACGAGACGCCGGCCAGTCCCTTCTGGCAATTCGAGATCGAATAGAACACCGCCGTGTTCGTCTTGGCCGGATCGAGCGGCTCGCGCTTGCCGATCAGGATAGGCGCGATCGCGTCGGGAATGCCGCGCGTCAGCGCGACCTCGACGAAGATCAGCGGCTCGTCCACCAAAGCCGGATGGAAGAACGCGTAGCAGCGGCGATCCGGCGGATCGATACGGCGGCGCAGATCGTCGAAGCCGCGAATCTCGTGCACCGCCTCGTAGCGGATGATCTTTTCCAGGATCAGCGCCGGCGTGCCCCAGTCGATATGGCGCAACACCAGGAAGCCGCGGTTGAACCACGACGCGAACAGATGCACGAAGTCCTGATCGACCGGTTTAAGGTCGTCGCGGCGCGGCAGCACGTCGAGCAACTGCTCGCGCATATGCACCAGCGCCCGTGTTCCGCCCGGCGCGAGATTGAGCCGGCGCAGCAGTTCCTGCCGGCGCGGTTCGGCGGCATGCTGCAGGTCGGCGGCGGTGCGGTCGGACGGCTTCTCCTGCCAGGCAGCGACCGCGGCCTTGAGCTTGCCCTCGTCCGGTCCGAACTTTTCCGCCAGCGCCTCGAAAAAGGCGATGCGCGGACCGGTCGTGAGTTCCGCATAACGCTGCAGAATGTCGCGGGCGAGCGCCACGCCGGATGCTTCGCCACGCGTCGAGAGCAGATCCTCGCATTCCCCGATGAGATCCTGCGACTGGGTCTCGCCGGTGCGGCGGTCCCTGGCGCGGTCGATCAAGGCCCGGCCGCGATCGCCGATCGATTGAAGCAGTTCGCCGAAAAAGGTCGTATTCATCGGTTGCACAACCTGCCTATCATCTCACATGTGGCGCCGCCACCCCCATCAGATGATCCGGCAGCCACGTCGCTATCTCCGGAAATATGCAGAGGATGACGATCTGCAACATCATACACAGAACATAGGGGATCGTCCCCCACATCACCGTGGTCACGGGAACGTCCGGAGCGATCGAGTTGACGATATAGATATTCAATCCGACAGGCGGATGAATGAGGCCGATTTCCATATTGATGGTGATCACCACGCCGAACCAGACGGGGTCGAACCCCGCCGCCGTGATGATCGGCAACAGGATCGGCGCCGTCATCAGGATGATCGCCGCCGGCGGGATGAAAAAGCCGCAGACCAGCAGGAACACGTTGATGAGTCCCATCAGAACCCATTTGTTGACGTGCATGTCGGCGATCGCCTGCGCCAGCGTCTGCGTCAGGTAGAGCGACGTCAGCATATAGCCGAACAGCACCGCGGCGGCGATGATCATCAGGATCATCACCGACTCGCGGGTGGTGTCGCGCAGGATCAGCCACCATTTGTCCGGCGACCACATGCGATAGATCAGCACCGCGAGCACGACGCATAGTGCCGCACCGACCCCGGCCGCCTCCGACGGCGTCGCCACGCCGCCGTAGAGCACGTACATCACGCCGGCGATGATCAGCAGGAACGGCGCGATCTTCGGGATCGACGTGAACTTCTCCTTCCAGGAATAGCGGAAGTCCGGCGCATGCGACCGGAATCCGCGGCGGCGGATGATGAACACCGTCCACAGCATGAACAGGCCAGTCAGCATCAGGCCCGGCACCACGCCGGCCAGAAACAACCGGCCGATCGAGGTCTCGGTGGCGATGCCGTAAAGGATGAAGGTGATCGACGGCGGGATCAAAATGCCGAGCGTGCCGCCGGCGCAGATCGAGCCGGTCGCAACGTCGTCGGGATAACCGCGACGCCGCATCTCCGGGATGCCCATCTTGCCGATCGCCGCGCAGCAGGCCGGCGACGAACCGGTGAGCGCGGCGAAGATCGCGCAGGCGCCGAGATTGGAAATCACCAGGCCGCCCGGCACGCGATAAAGCCAGCGCTCCAGCGCCTCGTAGAGATCCTTGCCGGCCGGCGACGAGCCGATCGCCGCGCCCATCATCACGAACATCGGGATCGAGACGAGCGTGAAGTCATTGAGGCCGGAATAGAACGTCTCGGCGGCGACGCGCAGCGAATCGACGCCCTGGAAAATGACGAGGAACGATACGGCGATGGCACCGAGGCCGAATGCCACCGGCGCGCCAGACAACAATACGATCAGTGTAACGACGAGAACGATCCCGCCCTGGATGGTGGGGCTCATGGCGCGCCTCCCAGCGCTTCTTCCGCCTGTGCGCGTGCCGCGTCAGCCGCGGTCGATTTCGGCTTCAGGCCGAACGGCGGTTCACGGCCAGTGATCAGACAAATGAGATCGGCGATAAATTGCAGCGTGATCAGGCCGAGCCCGATCGGCATCGCCGCATAGGGAATCCACATCCGCGCCCGCCACATCGTGTCCGACACCCAGCGCTCGGTATAGGCTTCATGCCAGAAATTGAAGGTCAGCACCGTCATCAACAGACAGAAGCCGAGCGACATCAGGATCGACAGCAACGCGAGAATGAAGCGACCGCGGTCGCCAAGATAAAGCGGCAGCACATCGACATTCACATGGCCGCGCGTCAGCAGCACGTAAGGACTGCCGATAAAGGTTGCGCCGACCAGACTGTAGGTGACGAAATCGGTCTGCCAGATCGTGTTCTGGTTGAGCACGTAGCGGATGAACACCATCTCGCAGACGATGACGACGCCCGCGGCGATCAGGGCCGCGGCAATCACGCCACAAACCTGCGAGATCAGCCTGACCCCGGCGATAAACTTGTCCATGTCCTGAAGCTCTGTCCTGGAAATCGTGTGGCAGGCGCAAAAAACAGCCGGCGGGGCAATCCCGCCGGCTGCCGATCGGCCGTTTACTTCACGGCGAGTGCTTCTTCGATCAGCTTCTTGCCGTCAGAGACTTCCTCGCCGAACTGCTTGTAGGAGCTCTGCTGCGCGACTTTGAGCCACGCATCGTATTCGTCGTGCGACAGCGTCACGACCTCGACATTGTTCTTCTTGAAGGTCGCGACCATGTTGTCGTCGAGCTTCTTCGATTCCGTGGCGAAGTAGGTCTCCGACTTCTTGCCGGCGGCGCGCAGCGCCTCCTGCTGCGGCTTGGTCAGCCGGTCGAAGCTCTTCTTCGACATCAGCACCGGCTCGTACATGAACCACAGCGCGTTGTCGCCCGGCGCGGTGATGCACTTCACCTGCTCGTAGAGACGGAACGAGACGAAGCTGCCGGTCGAGGTGTCGGTCGCATCGGCGACGCCGGTCTGCAGCGCGTTGTAGACTTCGTTCGACGGGATCGAGACGATCGACGCGCCGGCCTGCTGCCACATCGCGGCAAACGTGGGCCCGGCGGAACGGATCTTGAGGCCCTTCATGTCGTCCGGCTTGCGGATGCAGCCTTTCTTCGAGGCGACGGCGCCGGCAAGCCACGCATCGGCGAGCACGACGACGCCTGCCTTCTCGATCTTCGCCTTGATGTCCTTCATGAACGGCGAGTTGGTCATGCGCGCGGCGCGCTCATGGTTACGCACAAGACCGGGCATCAGCGTCGCGCCGAACGCGCGCACCTTGCCGCTGGCGTAGTCGAGCGGGAATGACGAAATGTCGAGCTGGCCGTTGACCATGGCGTTCCACTGATCATTCGGCTTGAACAGGGACGCACCGGGATAGACCTGAATGTCGAGCCCGACATTCGCCGCCTTCACCTCCTTGGCGATGATCTGCACCATCTCGTCGCGCGGATCGCCCTTGCCGCCGGGAAACTGATGCGACGCTTTCAGCGTGACCTGCGCCTGCGCGGAAGCCGCCATCGCCAGAACGGCCGCGCCGCCGGCGAGCAGAGAAATAATGGATCGCATGCGTGTCCTCTCCCTCGTTTCTTGTCTGTGAATGCGGCATCAAGCCGCTTCGGGAGCAGACTGTAGCGGCCGAATGCCGCATCCGCCAAGCCCGTATCGAGCCATGCGACCGAAGTCGCATAGGCGGCCGCATCACAAGGCGCGGCGCCACATCATGGCGCACTGCAACATTGCAGACGATAGCCGTCCCGCCCGCGTTACGCGCATGCCGTCAAACGAAAAGCCCCGGCACGATGGCCGGGGCTTTCGCAGATTGCTGACGATGCGATCTCAGTCGATCTTGATATTGGCGTCCTTGACCACCTTTGCCCAGCGGCCGATCTCGCTCTTGACGAAAGTGCCCATCTGCCCGCCCGACATCGACGGAATGTCCGAGCCGTTTTTCGCCCAGGCCGCCTTGATCGCGTCGGCGGTGAACGCCTTGTTGATCTCCTGGATCATCCGGTCGACGATCGGCTGCGGCGTGCCTTTCGGCGCCCACAGCGCATACCAGGTCGCCACCTCGAAATTGTTGAGGCCTGCTTCCTTCGCGGTCGGCACATTGGGAATGGCGGGCGAGCGCGCCGGCGCGGCAACCGCGAGCCCACGCAACGCGCCGCTGGAAATCTGCGTCGCCGAGGTGCCGAGACCGTCGAACATCAGATCGACATGGCCGGCGACGAGATCCTGCATCGCCGGGCCGGCGCCGCGATAGGGCACGTGATTGAACTTCGTGCCGGTCAAGGTCTGGAACAGCTCTCCGGCCAGATGATGCGTGGTGCCCGCACCGGCCGACGCGAAATTGAGCTTGCCGGGATTGGCTTTCGCGTAGGCGATCAGCTCGGCTAGCGTCTTGGCCTGCACGCGGCCGGGATGCACGCTCACCGTCTGCGGCGGCCAGGCGATGATCGCGACCGGGATGAAATCGGTTTCGATATTGTAATCGAGTTTGGAATACAGCGCCGGTGCGATGGTGTGATGCGCGGCACCGACGAAGAAGCTATAGCCATCCGGCGCAGCCTTCGCCGCATGCGACGCACCGATGGTACCGCCCGCGCCCGCCTTGTTCTCGATCAGCACCCGCTGTCCGAGTTGCGCGTCGAGCTGCGCGGCCAGCGGACGGGCATAGGCATCGGTGCCGCCGCCCGCCGCAAACGGAACGACGAAGGTAATCGGCCGCGTCGGCCATTGCTGCGCGGCCGCCGGCACCGCCAGTACCACCGCTGCGATCATGCCGGCGAGACCGGCAGAAAACATCTTCATCAATGCGCTCCTTGTTGGTTCCTCGCGGACGCCTGTGGCGCCTCATTGTCTTTGTGTCGCACCGTGCCATAGACGGCCGATGTCTCGGAAGCGCACGCGCCTGTGACAAAGAGGCCTCTGGACATGCCAACGCCGCGGCCCATCCCGCACGCTTGCGCGCCACGCCGCGCGGAGGCATAGCTGGGATCATCAGACGATCTGCGATGGAGCGATGAAATGGCCGGCCCGCTGAGTGGTGTGCGTGTACTCGAACTGGCGCGGATTCTCGCCGGCCCCTGGGCCGGGCAGATCCTGGCCGACCTCGGCGCGGACGTGATCAAGGTAGAGCGCAAGGGGCCGGGCGACGACACCCGCGCCTGGGGGCCGCCCTTCGTCGAGGGCGCGGACGGCAACCCGATCGGCTCTGCCTATTTCCATTGCGCCAACCGCGGCAAGCGCTCGATCGAGGTCGACTTCGACACCGACGAGGGCAAGCGGATCATCCGCAAGCTGGCGCAGCAGTCCGACATCCTGATCGAGAACTTCAAGGTCGGCGGCCTCGCCAAGTTCGGCCTCGACTACAAGAGCCTCGCGGCCGACTGCCCGCGGCTGATCTATTGCTCGGTCACCGGCTTCGGCCAGACCGGGCCTTACGCCAAGCGCGCCGGCTACGACCTGATGGCGCAGGGGATGGCGGGACTGATGGACATCACCGGCATGCCGGATGGCCCGCCGGTGAAAGTCGGCGGCGCGGTGTCGGACATCTTCACCGGCGTCTATTCGACGGTCGGCATTCTCGCGGCGCTGACGCAGCGCGAGAAAACCGGCAAGGGCGCCTATATCGATACCGCGCTGGTGGATTCCACCGTCGGCATCCTCGCCAATCAGGCGCTGAACTATCTGGTGTCGGGCAAGATCCCGCATCGTCTCGGCAACGCGCACGCCAACATCGTGCCGTATCAGGAATTCCCGACCGCCGACGGCCATCTGATCATCGCCAGCGGCAACGACAGCCAGTTCCACAAACTGTGCGGCGTACTCGGCGCGCCGGAGATTTCCAGCAACCCCGACTATCAGAACAATGTCGGCCGGTTGTCGAACCGCGACAAGATCATCCCCGCGATCACCGCCTACACGAAGAAGATGAAGCGCGACGATCTGCTCGCCAAGCTCGAAGCGGTCGGCGTGCCGGCCGGCCCGATCAACAATATCGAGCAGGTGTTCAACGACCCGCAGGTGATTCACCGTGGCATGCGGATCGACATGCCGAGCAAGGCCGCGAAGGCCGGCACGATCCCCGGCGTGCGAACGCCGATCGTCATCGATGGCGTGCCGCAATCGTCCGGCCGCCCTTCGCCGCTGCTCGGCGAGCACACCGCGGAAATTCTCAAGGAAATCGGCGAGGCGTAAGCGGCGCTGCGATCCGGATCGGCCTCGCGCCGGTCCGGATCATCTCTACCGGCTGGTGATGGCGCTGCGCAGCGCGATCGGATTGCCGATGCTCTTCATACGGATGATGCTGCCTTCATCCGAACCGGTGCCCATCACATTGATGGTGCCGTAGCCGAACAGACGACCGGCAATCGACTGCTCGACCTCCACCGACTGCACCTTATCCATGTTCATCTCGACGGTACGGCGATTGATGAAGCCGACCTTGTAGATCACGCGCCGGTTCGTCACCGCGAATTCCGTGATCCAGCGCACGAACCACGCGTGCAGGAAGCTCGCGCAAAACAACAGCAGCAACAGCGCCGCCGCGATCAGGCCGACGGTTCGTTGCTCGGGAAAGAATGCCTCGGCAGCGGTCCAGACCGCGCCGGCGAGGATGAGATAGACCAGCGAGCGCAGATAAATGGTCCAGTGCAGGCGGCCCATGCGCAGGATCGTCTCTCCGGGTTGCAGAACCGATGCGGCGTAGCTCATCTGGATAAAGTCTCGCGGCGATTCAATCAGGGGCGCAATATGTCATGGCCCGCTTTCGCGGGCCATGACGAGAGTTATTTTTTATCGTGCGGTTACGCCGCTTTCGCCGCGACCGCTTTGCCGTTGAACGACAGGCCGTCCTTGTTCGCCGAGAGCGACACCGTCTCGCCATCCTTGATCGAGCCGGCGAGGATCATCTCCGCCAGCGGATCCTGGACGTAACGCTGGATCACCCGCTTCAGCGGCCGCGCGCCGTAAGCCGGATCCCAGCCCTTGTCGGCGAGCCAGTCGCGCGCCTTGGCGTCGAGCGTCACGTCGATCTTGCGATCGGCGAGCAGCTTGCGCAGCCGGCCCATCTGGATGTCGACGATCCGCCCGATCTCGTTCTTCTGCAAACGATGGAACAGGATGATCTCATCGACACGGTTGAGGAATTCCGGACGGAACGCCGAGCGCACCACCGTCATCACCTGATCGCGCACCTTGTCGGTGTCCTCGCCTTCCGGCTGGTTGACGAGGAAATCGGCACCGAGGTTCGACGTCATCACGATCAGCGTGTTGCGGAAGTCGACCGTGCGGCCCTGCCCGTCGGTGAGCCGCCCGTCGTCGAGCACTTGCAAGAGAACGTTGAACACGTCCGGATGCGCTTTCTCGATCTCGTCGAACAGGATCACCTGATAGGGCCGCCGCCGCACCGCCTCGGTCAGCGCCCCGCCCTCGTCGTAACCGACATAGCCCGGAGGCGCGCCGATCAGACGGGCGACGGAGTGCTTCTCCATGTACTCGGACATGTCGATGCGCAGCAGCGCCTGCTCGTCGTCGAACAGGAATTCCGCCAGTGCCTTGGTCAGCTCGGTCTTGCCG
>JAHBZF010000024.1 GCA_019635575.1 Pseudolabrys sp.
GTATCCGTCCTGCGCCGGTACCATCGGCCGCACCACCACGACCGGCAAGAAGCTCGTCACCGACGAGGATTTCGTGTCGGAACTGCTGGAAGCCGAAGGCGTCGCGGTGGTGCAAGGCTCGGCGTTCGGCCTCGGTCCGGCGTTCCGCATCTCCTATGCGACGAAAACCGAAGACCTCGAGGAAGCCTGCCGCCGCATCCAGCGCTTCTGCGGTAATCTGAAATAACGCCCGCTTATTCCGGGGCCGCGTTTTTGCGCGCCCCGGAATGACCATCATTGATGCTCTTGACCACCGCGCCAAACTCCTGAGACGATGCGTGCGACGGGCCGGCAACGGTCCAATCACGGCCTGATGCGCCGCCCGCCGCAGGGAGGCGCGCATGACCACGAACGGCGCTCGTCCGGGCGCACAAACACCCGACGCAAACGGCACGGGTAGCAGGGGTCCACGGTGCATCGCACTGGTGGGCCCGTTCCAGAGCGGCAAGACCACACTGCTTGAAGCGATCCTCGCTCGTACCGGCGCCATCGCGCGCCAGGGTACGGTCGAGGCCGGCTCCACCGTCGGCGACGCCAGCAAGGAAGCGCGTCAGCACAAGATGAGCGTGGAGCTGTCGGTGGCCACCACGAATTTCATGGGTGACCAGTACACCTTCATCGATTGTCCCGGCTCGATCGAATTCGCGCAGGACATGCGCGCGGTGCTGCCGGTGGTCGACGCGGCCATCGTCGTCTGCGAACTCGACGACAAGAAGCTGCCGCAACTGCAACTGATTTTGCGCGAACTGGAAGAGCAGAAGATTCCGCGCATCCTGTTCCTCAACAAGATCGACAAGGCGAGCACCGGCGTCGTCGATGCGCTGACGGCGCTGCAGCCGGCCTCGCGCGTCAAACTCGTCATGCGGCAATTGCCGACCTTCGACGGTGACATCATCACCGGCTTTGTCGATCTCGCGCTGGAGCGCGCTTTTGTCTACAAGGAGGCCGCGCCGTCCGAAGTGGTGCCGCTCGAAGGCGCAGCGCTCGACACGGAAAAGACCGCGCGCTTCTCAATGCTGGAAACGCTCGCCGATCACGACGACGAGTTGATGGAGCAGTTGCTGGAAGATATCCAGCCGCCGCGCGACAAGGTGTTTGACGATTTGTCGAAGGAGTTGCGCGAGGGCTTGGTGTGTCCGGTGCTGATCGGCGCGGCGAGCCGCACCAACGGCGTGCTGCGGCTGATGAAGGCGATCCGCCACGAGGTGAACGGCGTCGCGCAGACCGCGCAACGGCTTGGTGTCGGCGGCGGCGATACCGTCGCGGTGGTGGTGAAGACGCTGCACACCCAGCACGGCGGCAAGATGTCGATCGCCCGCGTGCTCGCCGGCGAGGCGGGCGACGGCACCACCTTCATCAATCAGAAGGGCGACACCGGCCGCGTCTCCGGCGTGTTCAAGTTGTTCGGCCAGCAGACAGAGAAGCGCGGCGCGGCGCAGGCCGGCGAGACGATAGCGTTCGGCAAGCTCGATCCGGCGCAGACCGGCGATACGCTCTCGACCGGCAAGACCGCGCCGCGGGCGCTCATTCAAGTCGAACCTGTTCCGCCGGTGCTCGGCCTCGTTCTGGCGGCGGCGGATCGCAAGGACGACGTCAAGCTCGGCCAGGCGCTCAACAAGCTGGTGGAGGAAGATCCTTCGTTGACGCTGGTGCAGAACCCCGAAACGCACGAGGTGATCCTGCGCGGGCAGGGCGAGATGCAATTACGCGTCGCGACCGAGCGGCTCACCGGACGTTTTGGGGTTGCCGTCAACAGCAGCCGGCCCAGCGTCGGCTATCGCGAGACGATCCGCAAACCCACATCGGTGCGTGCCCGGCATAAGAAACAGTCCGGCGGACACGGGCAATACGGTGATGTTGTCGTCGAGATCAAGCCGATGCCGCGCGGCACCGGCTTCGCGTTCGAGGACAAGATCACCGGCGGTGTGGTGCCGCGCAACTATATCCCCTCGGTGGAGGAGGGCGTGAAGGACGGCCTGACCAAAGGTCCGCTCGGCTTCCCGGTGGTCGATGTTACCGTGGCGCTGGTTGATGGTTCCTATCACAGCGTCGACTCGTCCGATCAGGCGTTCCGCATGGCCGGGCGTCTGGCGATGAACGAGGCGTTGCCGCAGTGCCAGCCGGTGCTGCTGGAGCCGATCCATCTGATCGAGATCGCGTGTCCGTCCGACGCCGCGGCGCGGATGAACGCGATCCTGTCCGGGCGGCGCGCGCAGATCCTCGGCTTCGACACGCGCGAGGGCTGGGATGGCTGGGATGTGGTGCGGGCGATGATGCCGGAAGCGGAGATCGGCGATCTGATCGTCGAGATCCGTTCGGCCACCGCCGGCGTCGGCAGTTTCAACTCCCGGTTCGAGCACATGGCGGAGTTGAGCGGCCGGCCGGCCGATCAGATCGTCTCGGCGCGGAAGGCGGCGGCGTAGGATTTCCTCTCTCCGTTCACCCCCGCGAAAGCGGGGGTCCACTCTTTCGGCTTCCTGAATGGCCAAGCGTGGGTCCCCGCTTTCGCGGGGACGAACGGGAGAGATGCCCTTCCATTCCTCTCCTTCCTCCCTATCTCAATCTCCCGCTCTCGACGGTTCTTTGGGAGGCTCCCGCCGTGCGCCGTTTCGCCCTGCTGCTCGCTTTGACGCTGCTCGCCATCAACGTTGCGCCCGCGCATGCGGCGGATGAGCCCGATCTCATCTTCAAGCGCTCGACGGTGTTCAAGTGGCTGTCGCCGAATGACAAGCTCGCGACCTACGGGCTCGACGATCCGAACGTCGAGGGCGTCGCCTGCCATTTCACCGTGCCGGAAAAAGGTGGCTTCAAGGGCTGGATCGGCGTCGCCGAGGAAGTCTCCGACATTTCCCTCTCATGCAGACAAATCGGGCCGATCAAGATCAAGCAGAAGTTCGAACAGGGCGAGGACGTGTTCCGCCAGCGCCGCTCGCTGTTCTTCAAGAAGATGCAGATCGTGCGCGGCTGCGACGCGAAGCGCAATGTGCTCGTCTACATGGTCTATTCTGACCGCATTATCGAAGGCTCGCCGAAGAACTCGACCTCGAGCGTGCCGATCATGCCGTGGGGTGCGGACATTAACGTGCAGAAATGTGCCGACTTCGTGGAAAAATAATTACGCGTCGATGATCGCCACCGCGCGGGTCCAGCCGGCCGAGCCGGCTTTGACCTTCACCGGAAAGCAGCTCACCTGAAAGCCGGTCGCCGGCAGCGCTTCGAGATTGTGCAGCTTCTCGATGTGGCAATAGCCGATCTCGCGGCCGGCGCGGTGGCCTTCCCAGATCAGCTTTGCGTCGTGCGTCTGCGCATATCGCGCCTTGGTGTGCACGAACGGCGCGTCCCAACTCCACCCATCGGTGCCGGTGATGCGCACGCCGCGCTCCAGCAGATAGAGCGTCGCCTCGCGGCCCATGCCGCAGCCGCTCGCCACATAATCCGGCTGCCCATAGCGCGCGCCGGCGCGGGTGTTCACCAGCACGATCTCCAGCGGTGACAGTGTGTGGCCGATCCGCTTCAATTCAGCCTCGACATCCTTCGCCGTCGCCACATAGCCGTCGGCGAGATGCCGGAAGTCGAGCTTCACGCCGGGCTGGAAGCACCAGTCGAGCGGCACCTCGTCGATAGTGATGGCGCGCTTGCCGCCATCCATCGTCGAGGCGAAGTGATACGGCGCGTCGAGATGCGTGGTGCAATGGGTCGAGAGTTTGATCCATTCGATCGCCCACCCCTCGCGGTCGGGCAGATCGTCGACACTGAGGCCAGGGAAGAACGAAGTCACTTCCGCGGCGGTCTGCTGGTGGTCGCGATACTCGATCTGCGGGCCATAGCCCGGCGGATCGGCATGCACGGTGTTTTCCAGCGGAACGGAGATATCGACGATCCGGCGCGGCATGGCCTTGGTCCTCTTGTCATGAGCGCGGCGCAGCCCACGGTCGCAGCGTCGCTCTTGCACTGGCCCGCAAGGCCCGCATGATCGGTAGCAGGTTAAAGCGGTCGTTTGCCGGGGCAAGCCGGCGCGGCCTCATCGTGGGAGTGTACCGCATGCCGGCCTACTGGATCGCCCGTTCCCGGATCAACGAGCCTGTCGCCTACAAGCGCTACACCGATCAGGTGCCGGGCATCATCGCCAAATTCGGCGGCAAGGTGCTGGCACGCGGCGGTCGCTACGAGATCATGGAAGGGCCGGAGACATTCCAGCGTTTCGTGATCATCGAGTTTCCCACCTTCGAGCAGGGCGTCGCCTGTTTCCGTTCGCCGGACTATGTCGCGGCCGCTGCCCACCGGCGCGGCGGGGCGGGCGAGGTGGAGACGGTGATGCTGGAGGCGGGCGAGTTCACCAAATAGCGCGCGCCATATAACCGGGGTCAAATCCCGCTTTGTGTGCAGCGCGGTAGCCCTAGCATGGCCGCGCGAAACTCGCCTAGGATAACCAAAAAACAAATCACATATGGGAGGACGTCGAATGGTGAAGACCAAGCGGAGTTTTCTATTGAGTGCGGCCGTGGCGGCATCTGCTGTCGCGGCTTTTTCTTTGTCCGCTGATCCCGCGGCGGCGCAGAGCAAGGAGCCGATCAAGATCGGCTACAGCATGGCGATGACCGGCGGTCTTGGACCGAACGGCAAGTCCGCGTTGCTCGCGCACAAGATCTGGGAAGAGGACACCAACGCCAAGGGTGGTCTGCTCGGCAGACCGGTGAAGCTTGTCTATTACGACGACCAGAGCAACCCGTCGACGGTGCCGGGCATCTATACGAAGCTGCTGGACATCGACAAAGTCGATCTGGTGATCGGCGGCTACGCGACGGCGATGCTGGCGCCGGCGATGCCGATCATCATGCAGCGGAACAAGCTGTTCATCGGTCTGCTCGGCCTCGGCGTCAACACCGAGTTCAAATACGACAAATATTTCGCGATGATCCCATCCGGCCCGAACCCGAAGCCGGCGTTCACCGAGGGCTTCGTCGAAGCGGCGATGAAGCAAAATCCGAAGCCGACCACGGTGGCGATCGTCGCCGCCGATCAGGAGTTTTCGCGCAATGCCTCGGATGGTGCGCGTGAGAACGTGAAGAAGGCCGGTCTCAAGATCGTCTACGACAAGAGCTATCCGCCTTCGACCACCGATTTCTCGCCGATCGTGCGGGCGATCGCCGCGACCAATCCGGATCTGGTCATCGTCTGCTCGTATCCGCCGGATTCGGTCGGCATCGTGCGCGCGGTGAACGAGATCGGTTTCAAGCCGAAGATGATCGGCGGCGCCATGGTCGGCCCGCAGAACACCTCGATGAAGGCGCAGCTCGGGCCGTTGCTCAATGGCTTCGTCAACTACGAGACTTACATCCCCGCGCCGAAGCTGAACTTCCCCGGCGTCGCCGACATGCTGAAGAAGTACCAGGACCGCGCCAAGGCCGAGGGTGTCGATCCGTTCGGCTATTACATGGGTACGCTCGCCTATGCACAGCTTCAGGTGCTCGGCCAGGCGATCGAGAACACCAAGGGTCTCGACGACAAGAAGCTCGCGGAGAACATTCATTCCGCGACGTTCAAGACCGTGATGGGCGACGTGAAGTTCGACAAGACCGGCGAGTGGGCCACCTCGCGCGTGCTGCAGGTCCAGTTCCGCAACATCAAGGGCAATGCGGTGGATCAGTTCAAGGGCACGGATACGCAGGTCGTCATCGCGCCGTCCGGCTTCGCGTCGGGCGATCTTGTCTATCCATACGAGAAGGCGAAGTGAACGCCGGCTAGATGTTGAAAGCGACACCGTGCGGGGCATTTCCCGCACGGTGCTTTTGAGAGGAGAACGAGCGATGCAGGTCACGGGTCTGTTTCATCTGGCGATCAAGACCGCCGATCTCGATGCGACCATTGCGTTCTATACGCAGGTGCTCGGCCTGACCCTGGCGCCGCGCCCTAACTTCGGCTTTCCCGGTGCCTGGCTCGCGGTCAAGGACGGTCCGGCGATCATCCATGTCTATGCCGGTTCGCCGGCGATGGTGGACGGCAAATTTCCGCACGGCACCGGTGCCGTCGATCATTTGAGCCTGATGGTGAAAGGCTGGGACGACTGCCGCGCTCGCATCGAGACGACTGGCCGTCCTTGGCGTGAGCAGATCGTGCCGGGCACCAATCTCTGGCAGATCTTCGTCAACGATCCGAGCGGCCTGCTGCTCGAACTCACCTTCGACGGCGATCAGGAGGGCCGGCCGCGTCCCGATATCGCGCCGGAGCGGCAATACATGGCCGGCAAGCAGTTCGACGGTTTGCGGAAGAAAGAGCCGGCTTGATCGGCAGGTCACGGCGCCGCCCCATGGTTCGAGACGGCTCGCAAGCGCGAGCCTCTTCACCATGAGGCTTCCGCTCACAGCCCGAGATAGAACTTCTTGATCAGATCGTTGTTGTTGAGGTCGGCGGCGCTTTCGCCGGAGTAGGCGATCTTGCCATGCACGATCACATAGCCGCGGTCGGCGATGCGGATCGCCTGATTGAAGTTCTGCTCGGCCATCAGCACGGTAAGCTGATAGCTGTCCTTCAGTTCCTTGATCTTGTCGATGGTGCGGCTCACCAGGATCGGCGCGAGACCGACCGAGGGTTCGTCCACCAGCAGGATCTTCGGCGCGGTCATCAGCGCGCGGCCAAGCGCCACCATCTGCTGTTCGCCGCCCGACATCGAGCCGGCGAGCTGCGACTTGCGCTCGGCGAGCCGCGGGAAGCACTCGTAGCAGAAGTCGAGATTGCGCTTGAGCTCCTGCCGCGCCTTGGGGCGGAACGCGCCGAGCAGCAGGTTCTCCTCGACCGACAGGCGCGGGAACAGGCGGCGGCCCTCCGGCACGATGCCGATACCGAGATTGACGATCTCCTCGGTGGTCATGCCGATCAGGTTGTGGGTCTGCCCGTCGATCTCGGCGGTCAGCGTGCCGGCGGTCGGCCGGATCATGCCGAGGATGCAGCGGATCAGCGTGGTCTTGCCGTTGCCGTTGGTGCCGAGCAGCACCGCGGTTTCGCCGGACGGCACCTTCATCGACACGTCGTGCAGGACGTGGACCGCGCCGTAGCCGGCATGGATGCCGGAGAGTGTGAGACTATTGCCCAAGGTAAGCCCTCTCGACCTCGGGGTTGCGGATGACGTCGTCCGGCTTGCCGTCGGCGATCTTCTTGCCGGAGACGAGCACCACCAGACGCTGCGAGAAGGTCATCACCGCGCGCATGATGTGCTCGATCATGATGATGGTGATGCCGCTCTCGTTGAGCCTGATCAGCATCTCGACGATCTCGCCGACCTCGCTGTCGGACAGGCCGGCCATGGATTCGTCGGCGATCAGCAGCTTCGGGTCCGCCGCCATGGCGCGCGCCAGTTCGAGCTTGCGCATCTCGATCTGGGTGAGGTCCTTCGGCGACTTGTTGATCTTGGCGCCGAGCCCGACGGAGTTCGCAAGCTCGATGCAGCGTGCATCCGCTTCCTCGATCGTCAGGTGCCGGCCACGCCGCGTATGCACCGCGTAGAGCAGCGGCACGCGCAGATTGTCGGCGACGCTCATGGTCACGAACGGTCGCGGCAACTGGAACGAGCGGGCAATGCCCCGATAGGTGCGTTCGTGCGATTCCAGTTTGTTGAGGCTCTGGCCATCGAAGCGCACCGTGCCGGTCTCGTTGTGCAGGGTGCCGCAGATGCAGTTGACCAGCGTCGATTTGCCGGACCCGTTCGGGCCGATCAGGCCGACGCGTTCGCCCTGCGCGACCGAGAGGTTGACGCCGTCGAGCGCGATGAAGCCGCCGAAGCGTTTGCCGACGCCCTCGACCTCGAGCAGCGCGCCGCCGGTGGGGGACACAGCCGTCATCATGGCGTCTCCCGGATGACGCGGCGGCCGACCTTGTCGGCATCCGACTGGCCGCGGAACTTATGGATGAGGCCGAGGATGCCGTTCGGCGCGATGATGACGAAGCCGGTCAGCAGCAGACCGACAATCAGCAGGTTGACTGCCGAGGAGATCGTTACGGTGGCGACCTGCTGCAGCGTGCCGAGCACGACGGCGCCGATCAGCGGCCCGACCCAGCTCGTGGTGCCGCCGATCATCGGCATGGCGATGGAGTTCACGGCGTATTCGAGGCCGAACGCGGACGACGGCTGCAGATAGCCGATGTAGTAGGGGAATGGCGCGCCGGCCATGCCCATCAGCGCGCCGGACAATGTCGTCGCCATCAGCTTGAGCCGCAGCGTCGGCACGCCGCACGCTTCCGCCGCTACTTCATCGTCGCGGATGGTGGCAAAGCCGAAGCCGAGCCGCGAGCGCTCGACGATACGCGCCACGGTCAGCGCGCAGACGGCGAGGATCAGCATCAGCCCGAACAGGTATTCGATATAGGGGATTTGCAGGCTGCCGATCTCCAGCATGTTCGGCCGGATGATATAGGCGCCGCGCGAACCGCCGACGAAATCCCAGTTGACGATCAGTGTCTGCAGCACGACCGCGAGCGCCAGCGTGGCGATGGCGAAAAACGCGCCGCGCAGCCGTAGCGTCAGATAGCCCATGCCGAGACCAACCAGGCCCGAAACGATGCCGCCGACGATGATCAGCACCGGCACCGGCAACGGCGCCACTTTGTGCATCACCACCGAGGAATAGGCGCCCATGGCGAAGAACGCGGCCGAGCCGAAATTCACATAGCCGGTATAGCCGCCGAGGATGTTCCAGCCGGTGGCGAGCACGACATATTGCAGCACCGTGTAGCCGGCGAAGAAGAAGTAGTCGTTCTTCAGATACAGGCCGAACGCGAACACGACCGCGGCGACGACGATCCAGACGAGAAAGAAGACCGGTGATTTCACGGCTGCCTCGCTTTATCGGCCGAACAGGCCTTGCGGCCGGAATGCGAGGGTGAGCAGCAGGAAGCCGAACGCCACGGCCGGCGCCCATGAGGGGCCGTAGAAGGTGGCGGTGAGGCTTTCCATGACGCCAAGCAGCATCGCGCCGATCAGCGTCCCCGGCAGGCTCTGCATGCCACCGAGTACGCAGATCGCGAACACACGGCCGATATATTCACGGCCGACGGAGGGTTCGACCGGCTGGATCACGATCAGCAGCGCGCCGGCGATCGAGGCGGTGGCGATCGAGATGCCGAAGGCGATGCGCTTGATCTTGATCGGATCGGCGGCGACGAATTTCAGCGCGTGCTGGTCCTGCGCCACCGCCATGATGGCGCGGCCGGTGAAGGTGCGGCTGAAATAGACGATCAGGCCGAGGACGAGCAGCAGCGCCACCACGCAGGGCACCAGCATGCGCAGCGGAATATCGACGAAGCCGAAGTGCAGCGTGGTGTCGATATAGGGCGTGTGCACGTAGCGATAGTCGACGCCGAACACCAGGATCAGCACCACCTCTGTGATGAACAGGAGGCCGAAGAAGAAGGCGAGGCCGCGCAGCGCCTCCTGCCCGAACTTCTCGAACGAGGAATAGTAGAGCTGGTACACCGACATGCCGAGCGCGAAGAACGCCGGCAGCGCTACCACACTCGCCAGGATCGGGTCGATGCCGAAGCTCACATTGAGCAGATAGGCGATGTAGGAGCCGAGAATGACGAAGGCGGGGTGCGCGATGTTGACGATGTCGAGAATGCCGAACGAGATCGAAATGCCGATCGTCACCGCGGCATAAAACCCCCCGAGCAGAATCCCGGCAATGATCGCGTTGATGAAGAGATCGGTCGTTACGCCCATGCGATTGCAACCGGCGGGTTTTGCAGTGCCTGCGACATGCGGTGTGGGTTGCATGCGTGACAGACAATCGCTCCGGGCCGGCTGTTCCCCCCTCAGGTTCTTGTCGGAAGCCGGTGTCATCCATGTAACCGCGAACTGGGCGGCCACGGAAGCCCGGCATTTGCAGCGTACTTTGCAGGAACGCCATCAGCTTGGCTAGTCATAAAAGCGGAGGCGCGACAATGTCTCGCCTCCGCTATTGTTGTTCACCGTACAGTTTCGGACAACAGTCCAACAGTTTCGGACAGGGCCTTATTTCGACTGGAACGGCTCCTTGACGTCGCCGGTTTTGAACTGCGGCGGATACAGGATCACGTAGGGGTCCGGCTTGCGGAACTGATCGAGGCCGTTACCGACGATGTTGCGGTACTGCACCATCAGCACGCGCGGCTTTTCCCACTCGCCGTTGGGCGCAAATTTCACGTCGCCGACCACCGTCGTGAAGGTGTTGTCGTGCAGGGTCTTCGCCAGCGCCTTCTGGTCGAGCGAGCCGGTTTTGGTCACTGCCTGGCCCATCACCTCCATCGCCGCATAGATAAACGGCGGCACATAGAGGCCGAGCGGATCGACGCCCTGGCCCACCGCCTTGGCCTGATAGGCCGCGACAAATTCCTCGATGCCGGGGAATTTCACGGTCGGCGCCGGCACGTAAAGCTCGTAGCCGAGCATATTATTGATCAGCGGTCCGAGCTGGGTCTTGATCGCGGCGAACTGCAGGCCCACCGGGCCGCCGCCGATCAGCCGCGTCTTCAGGCCGATCTCATGGATGCTGCGGGTGATGCCCACCGTATCGGTGGGATAGGACGCGAGGAACACGAGATCGGGTTGCGACGCCTGCACCGCGCGCACGATCGGCGCGAAGTCCACCGTGCTCGGCGGGTAGGAGCGGTCGTAGACGATCTTGAGGCCCATCTCCTTGGCGATCTTGCGCGCGGAATCGGCATTGACCTTGCCGAACTCGGCATCGGCACCGACGATCGCAACGCTCTTCGGCGCGGGGTTCAGCGTCTTGGCGACCGCAAAGAACGCATCGGGGATGGTCTCGGCCGACTTCGGCCCCATCGGCATGATCTGGAAATAGCGGTCGTAGTTGAACTGGTCGTTCACGCCGACGCCGAACAGGCCCATATAGGTGAAGCCCTTCTGCATCACGATCGGCATCGCCGGCGCCATCAGGTTCGTCCCGTATGGCGAGACAAGCAGGTCGACTTTGTCGACGTCGATCAGCTTGGTGTAGATGCCCGGCACGGTGTTCGGGTTGCTCTGGTCGTCGTAGTGCACGAGCTGCACCTGCCGGCCGAGCAGGCCGCCGGCGGCGTTGACCTTCTCCTGCCACATCTGCATCGCCAGCAGCGCCGCCTTGCCGTTGGCGGCAAGTCCGCCGGACAGCGCCATGCTGAAGCCGATCTTGATCGGGTCGGCGGCGTGCGCGGGTCCACTTGCAAACAGCGCAACGGCGGCAGCGGCGGTGAGCAATGCTCGCCGCGTCGGCCGGAACAAGGTTTGAACCATTCCGTTCATTGTCGTGTCCTCCTCTGAAGCCGGTCCCACACCGGCAGGGTTGTTGGCAGCAGAACGTCAGGCCATCAGTCAGGTTCTCAGTCTTCGGGCGATAACCGCGTCGTAGGCGTCCGGATTGAGAATGTGCGGGTAGTGGCCGCCGGTCGGCAGCGTCGCGACCTCGGCTTGCGGGTAGCGGTCGCGCACCGCTTGGCGCGAGGCCGGCGGAATGATCGGATCGTCGGCGCAATCGACGATCACCACCTGTGACGCGGGGATGCGCAGCGGCGGGCACAGCTTTGCGTCGATGACGCCGAGAAAACGCGCGCGGAGATTTTCTGCACTCTGGCGGCCGGCGAGCATATCGAGCTGAATGCGCTTGAGTTCGCTCTCG
Organism: Pseudolabrys sp.; assembly: GCA_019635575.1. Classification (GTDB taxonomy): domain Bacteria; phylum Pseudomonadota; class Alphaproteobacteria; order Rhizobiales; family Xanthobacteraceae; genus Pseudolabrys. The sequence continues at coordinate 11,685 of JAHBZF010000024.1, forward strand.
GCGGCTTGCATCACGCGGCCGTGCCACGTCGCTTGCAGATCGGCGGCGGCGGTGGCGCGCACGAAATCCGGTGCGAACAACGGATTGGCGAACAGCTCGTCCGGCGTGACGAAGATGTTGCCGAGAAACAGCGTCTCGACCCGCTGCGGATAAAGCAGCGCGAAGAACTGCGCCCAATAGCCGCCGAACGAGGAGCCGAGCACGCTCGCACGCGCGAGCCCGAGCGTGTCCATCAGCCGTGCGAGGCCGTCGGCGAGCGCGGTCGGATCAGGTTCGGCCGGATAGCTGACGGAAATAATGCGAAAACGATCGCCGAGCGCGGCGATCTGCTTGAAGAACATCTCGCAGGTGCCGACCGAACCCGGCAGCATGACCAGCACCGGTCCGTTGCCACCGGTGTCGATATACGGCCAGTCGACGGAATCGATCCGCGCGCTGCGGATCGCGGCGTCGAGATGCCACGGCTGTTCGGCCGTGACCGGGGATGGGTTACGCGACATACGGGTGCAGGCGCGCGCGATCAGCGCTTCCACGCGCCGGCGGCGACCAGTTCGTCGATCGCCTGATCGGTGAATTCCGCCTTCGGTCCGTTGCCGCCGATCACGAACATCAGGATCGCTTCCTCGTTCGGATCGCCGGGCGTCACGTTTTCGAAGCGGCGCGCGCAACCGGGCGGGAACGACACCACGTCGAACGGGCCGGCGTCGACGGACTCGACCTCGCCCTTCTCGTTGATCCAACTGCACCGCCATTTGCCCGTCATCGGGATGAAGGTCTCATTGGTATCGTGGTTGTGCATCATCGGACCGTTGCCGGGCTTGGCGCGGCAATAGCCGAGATTGAAGCCTTCGGAGACCGGGATCGCAGACATGCGCGCGGCGTCGTCGCCGACCGGGGAGGTGATCGCGCCGCCTTCGCCTTCCGGCGGCTGGAAACCGATCACGTTATAGAGCGTACGGATGCAGCCCTTCATCTTGCTGTCGGGAAGGCCGCCGTCCGAGCCCTTGAGGTCTTTGAAAAAAGCGACCCGCTTCATCATCTGGGCGCGGGGAAGGCCGGCGCGCGGCAACGTTTCCATGGAGCGTCTCCCTTGCTTGTGTGGCGGCTTGTTGGGAATTATTATTGATCAAATGATCAATAGCGTCAAGGGCCGTCGTTGCGGTGATTTTGGCGGGTCGGGATGTAGAATCGCCGTGTGCGTTGCACAAAATCCCGGTCCGCCGGAGCTCCCGTTTGGGAGTTGCGGAAAAACAAGGTGGGGAACGCCGCGCTCTGTTTCCGTGCGCGGATGAAACCCTTAAAGACAACGCCATGATGAGGACGCCGTCGAAGAAACGGTCAAAGACGAAGCCGCCGAAAATCGTGCGCGGCCGCGCCGCTGCGCCGTCGCGCAAGCGCATCCGTCTCGATCCCGAGCAGCGGAGCGGGCAGATCCTGCGCGGCGCGATCGCATTCTTCGCCGAGCGGGGCTTCGGTGGCCAGACGCGCGAACTGGCGCAGCAACTCGGCATTTCGCAGGGACTGCTCTACCGCTACTTCCCGACCAAGGAATCCCTGATTGAGCAGATTTACGAAGAACTGTTCGTCAAGCGATTCAAGCCGGAATGGGACGCGCTATTGACGGACCGCAGCGTGCCGCTGCTGCGCCGGCTCACCGATTTCTATCGCGACTATTCCGAGATGCTGCACGATGACGAATGGGGCCGGATTTATCTCTATTCCGGTCTTGGCGGCTCGAGCATCGCGCGCCGTTTCGCGACCCATGTGACGCAGAGCATCTTCACTCGCGTCATCGATGAGCTGCGATACGATTGCGGTGCGCCGGGCGTCGCCGCGAAACCCATGAGCGAGCCTGAGGCTGAACTGATGTGGGGCCTGCACGGCAGCATCTTCTATATCGGTATCCGCAAATCGGTGTACCGGGTCGAGCCGCCGCGGGATATCGCCGGTACGGTGCGGCGCATGGTCGAGAATTTCTACGACAACGGTCGTGAACTGATGCGCGTTTCCGCATCCTGAGACTTGAAGAGGGGCGTGGCCCTCACCGCGTCATGCCTGAGCAAGTCCATGCCTGAGCAGATCCAGGCATGACGCGGAAAATTCTGCGAACCATCGCACCGGCGATCGATGCCGCTCAATCTCACGCCGCCTGCGCGGTGACGCCGGCGGGAAGCGGCAGCGGCTTGTTGGCGCTCTGCTTCGTTTCCACCGTCATGAAGATCATGTCGGTGTCGCCGATATTGGTGAGATCGTGCACCTTATATTCGCCAGGGCCGTAGGTTTCGTGCCGCGTCTCGCCGGGCTGATAAGTGTATTCCACCGTGCTGCCGTCATGCACATGCTGGCGGCCGCGGCCGCCGTTCACCGAGGTCCAGAAATAATCGAGCACATGTCGGTGAAAACCGATCCGCTCGCCGGGCGCGAGCTTGATCATCCACACGCGGAGCTTTTCGTTCTCGGACAGAAGTCGCGAGCCGACGCAGGGATTGGGATTGTTCGCCTCGCGCGCGAATTCGGCCTGCAACTCCGCGGACCACGGTGCGTGATCCTTCGTCAGCGCCGCCTTGTCGGACATGGTCATCGCCATCGGCTTTCCCTCCAACAGTGTGTTGCTGCATACTATAGCAGAGCGGCATCGGCCGCGACATGACGGGTCCGCGATGCAGGACAGCACGCAGCGCACGGCGCTGATCATCGGCGGTTCCATGAGCGGGCTGCTCGCCGGGCTGATGCTGCGCCGCGCCGGATGGGCGGTGACTGTATGCGAACGCGCGCAGGCCGAACTCGCCGGCCGCGGCGCCGGCATCGTCGCGCAACCATCGCTCCTCGCCACGCTCGAATTGTTCGGCGTCGAGGCCCGCGATCTTGGCGTCGCGGTGGCAAGCCGCCGCATTCTCGATCGCAATGGCATCATCACGGCGGCGCGTGATTGCGCGCAGGTGCTCACGGCCTGGGAGCGCGTCTATCGCATCCTGCGCGATCTGTTCGGTGATGCAGACTATCGGCGCGGGCAGGCCCTTGCCGATTTCACTCAGGACGCGGACGGTGTCACCGCGCGGTTCGCCGGCGGCGAGACGATGCGTGCCGATCTCCTGGTCGGCGCCGACGGGTTTCGCTCGACGGTGCGTGAGCACTGTGTCCCTGGCGTGCCGCTGCGTTACGCCGGCTATGCCGCCTGGCGCGCGCTGGTGCCGGAAGCGAGCCTGCCGGCCGACGTGCTGCGCGATGTGTTTCCCTATATGGCGTTCGGCCTGCCGCCCGGCGAGCAGTTCCTCGCTTATCCGGTGGCCGGCGACGACAACGATCTGCGGGTGGGCCATCGCCGGCTCAACGTGATCTGGTATCGCCCCGCCGACGAGAGCACGGCGCTGCGCGATCTGTTGACCGACACCCACGGCAAGACGCACGCGCTGTCGATTCCGCCGCCGCTCATTCGCGCGCAGGTAATCGCCGCGATGAAGGACGCGGCGGAGCGGCTGCTGGCGCCGCAATTCCGCGCCGTGGTGAGGCTGATCGGAGAACCGATTTTGCAGCCGATCTACGATCTGGCCGCGCCGCAGATGGCGTTCGGCCGCGTCGCGCTGATCGGCGACGCCGCATTCCTGATCCGCCCGCATGTGGGCGCCGGCGTGTCCAAGGCCGCCGACGACGCAACGGCGCTCGCGCGGGCGCTCGACGGACAGCCGGTCGAGCCGGGGCTTGCGCGCTTCGCCGCCGAACGTTATCCGGCCGGCCTGCGAACGGTGGAGCAGGCACGGCATCTCGGCGCCTATCTGCAGGCGACGCGCACCGAGGAAGAGCAGAGCCGGGCGCAACGCCACAGCACCGACGCGGCGGTACTGGCGGAGACCGCGCTGGTCGATTTCCTCGACGCCTGACACGGCCCCAGCGCGGCCGAGCCATTCGCACGGCAGGGTGCTCAAGCCGTCATGGGAGTGTTAGACGCTGATCCGGGCCGGCTCACCGGCTCGCCTTCAGCGGGTGACCGGTGACCGTATCTGCTCCCATCCTGATGGCCGTGGTGGCCATGGTTTTGTTTTCCTTCGCCGACTTCGCCCTCAAGCGCGCGGCGGATGAAGGCGTGAAGCCCTATCACTCGGTGATGGTGCAGGCATGGTTCTTCTCGAGTTCGATGATCCTGTATGCGTATTTCAGCGGCCAACTGGTGCCGGTGCCGGCGGCGCTATGGGGCGCGGCGGCGGGCTTGTGCATGGTGATAGGGTTCTCCGCCTTCACACGCAGCCTGATGGGTGAGCCGGTCAGCATTCAGGCACCGGTGTTCCGGCTGAACTTCATCATTGCCGCGCTCGTCGGCTTCGTGTTTTTCGGTGAGGCGTTGACACCGCTGAAGGGCCTCGCGTTGCTGCTGGCGCTGCTCGCGGTGTGGCTGTTGCTCGGCAATACCCGGGGCGCGATCAGCCGTCGCGCGCTGGCGCAGGTGCTGGTCGCCACCGTCGCCGTCGGCATGGCCAATGTGCTGCACAAATTCGGGCTGCGCGCCGGCGCATTGCCGGAGACTTTAGTTGCGGCGCAGGCCTGCGTGTTTGTCAGCGTCGCGACGCTGCAGACGCTTGTCATCGAAAAGAAGATCGCGCCGCCGCGTGTCGCGTTCCGTTATCCGGTGGTTTGCGCCTATCTGTTCCTGATCGGCTTCCTGATGCTGGTCCGTGGCCTCGCGGTTGGCGAAGCGAGCGTGCTGGTGCCGATCTCGCAGATGGGTTTCGTCGTCACCGCCATGCTCGGCATCACGTTGCTCGGCGAGCGGCTGACGACGCGCAAAGTGGCCGGACTTATCGCCGCGCTCGCGTCGCTCGCCGCTTTTGCGATTTAGCGGGCTTGCCGCGCTTCACCTTGCCCATGCGTTCGAGCACGGCGCAGACGGCGGCGGTGTCCTCGTCGGGATGGTCCTTGATCGCGGCGCGATAGACCGGCTCGGTGGCACGAAACACCGGAACCTTGACGCCGATCTCGTCGGCGAACGCGCCGATCACGTCCATATCCTTCTTCCACACGACATTCTTCATGGTGGCGGGTGTGTACTGGCTGCGCACCATCATCGGCCCGCGCACCTCGAACATGCGGTTCTGCCCGGCGCCGGCATTGGCGAGTTCGTAGACAAGCTGCGGGTCAAGGCCAGCCTTAATGCCGAGCACCATGGCTTCGGCGGCGGCGACATTGTGGATCGCGACCAGCAGGTTCGCGACATATTTCATCTTGCTGCCGTTGCCGAATGCGCCGAGGTCGTAGACCTCGCGGCCGAACGTCCGGAACATCGGCCGCAGCCGGCGGATCGTGGCGGTGTCGCCGCTGGCGTAGAAGATCAGATCCCTCGCCGCTGCTTGCGCGCCGGTGCCGCTCACGGTGCAGTCCAGCATGATGTGGCCGGCCTTACGCAGCAGTTTTTCCGTGCGTTCCTTGTCGGCGACGGTGAACGTCGAGGTTTCGATGATGACGCGCGACGGCAGTTTCGCCGTGACGATGTCGCGGACCACCGCGTCGAGCGCCTTCGGTCCCGGCAGGCTCACGAGCACGTCGCGGGCCTGACGCGCCACGTCGGCGGCGCTTGCGGCGATCTCGACACCAGCCTTTGCCGCGGCGCGGCGTTTCGCGGGGAGGGGATCGAAACCGATCACCCGCCAGCCGGCGGCGGCGAGGTTGCGTGCGAATGCGCCGCCCATGATACCGAGGCCGATCATGCCCACCGTGCCGCGCCTGCGTGCCATCGCACCGCCTCCTGCTGAATCGCCGTTGCTCATTCATCCGCGATCGCGATAGCGTCGGCAAGCGGCGTTCCGGCAAAGATCTTCCGAAATGTCCGGTCTTCATTGCTGCAAGAGGAGAACTCCATGCCCCTGATGCTGGCCCAGGCGACGCAGATCGTCGACACCGCTCTCGCCAAGGCACGCGCGCTCAAGCACATGCCGCAGACCGTGGTGGTGCTCGATGCGGGCGGCCATGTGGTGTGCGCCAAGCGCGAGGATGGTGCCGGCATCGTTCGATTCGAGATCGCCTTCGGCAAAGCTCATGGCGCGCTCGGCATGGGCTGGGGCTCGCGCACCATGATGGAGCGGGCCGCGCAAAATCCGAACTTTCTGACCGGCATCGCGGTGGCGAGTGGGGGGCGGCTGGTGCCCAATCCGGGCGGCGTGCTGATCCGTGATGCGGGTGGCGCGATCATCGGCGCCGTCGGCATTTCCGGCGACACCGGCGATAATGACGAGATCATCGCCGTCGCCGGCATCGCGGCAGCGGGTCTGACGGCCGATCCCGGCGGCGCGCATTGACAGGCGCCGCGCCGATCCGCATGGCGGGCCGCTGCGGGAAAATTGTCGCGGCCATGGAGATAATGGTTTGGCGGCGGCGATGCGGCCGCTAGGTTGTCCCGCGCCAACCAGGAAAACGGTTCGACGATGAAACTCGGCTTCTTCACCATGCCTATCCATCCGCTGGAGAAGGAGTGGCGGCAATCGCTACGCGAGGATCGCGAGGCATTCATCCTCGCCGACGAACTCGGATTCACCGAGGGTTATGTCGGCGAGCACATCACCGACCGGGCCGAGAACATCACCTCCTGCGCGATGTTCATCGCCAGCCTTGTCGATGCAACCAAGTCGATCAAGCTCGGCACCGGCACGGTCAACCTGCCGAACGCACATCCTGCCGCGGTCGCGGCGCAGATCGCGATGCTCGATCACATGCTCGACGGCCGGTTCCTGTTCGGCATCAGCCCAGGCGGCCTGCTGTCGGACGCGGAAATCTTCGGCAACCTCGACGCCGACCGCAACGCGATGTTCCTTGAGGCGATTAATCAGGTGCTGGCGATCTGGTCCGGCGATCCGCCGTATAACCTCAAGGGCAAGTTCTGGGACATCAGCGTCGCGCGTCAGTTCATCCCCGAACTGGGGCAGGGTTTCGTCGCTAGGCCGCTGCAACGTCCGCACCCGCCGATCATCGTCACCGCGGTCGCGCCGTTCTCCAAGGGGGTGACCGAGGCAGCAGCGCGCGGCTGGGATCCGATCTCGGCCAACTTCCTGATGCCGCAATGGGTCAAGAGCCACTGGCCGAAATACAAGGAAGGGTGCGAACGTGTCGGCCGCCGCGCCGATCCGGCCAACTGGCGCGTCGCGCGCAGCATCTTCGTCGCCGACGACGAGAAGACGGCGAAAGCCTATGCGACCGACCCGAATGGGCCGTATCGCTATTACTACAGCCAGTTGTTCACGAAGCTGAAGATGAACGGCCGCATCGAGCTGTTCAAGACGCGCCGCGATCAGCCGGACGACGAGGTGACGCTCGATGTCGTTTGCGACCAGCTCATCACTTACGGCACGCCGGACAAGGTCGCTGACGAACTGATCAAATATGCCGAGACGGTGGGCGACTTCGGCACGCTGCTCTATGCCGGCAAGGACTGGACCGACCGGGAGCTTGGCCGCCGCTCGATGATCCTGATGGCCGAGCAGGTGATGCCGAAGGTCAACGCGGCGTTGGGCCGGCGCTGACGCTCGCTCATCCGGCGGTCCAGCCGCCGTCGATCACCAGCGACGCGCCGGTCATCAGCGCCGAGGCGTCGCTCGCCAGAAACAGGATCGCGCCGGTGAGATCTTCCGGCTGGCCGACGCGGCCGAGCTTGATCCGGCTGGCGATCGACGCGCGTACGGCGGGATCGTCGAGATAAGGCCGCGTCATCGGTGTTTCGATGAAAGTCGGCGCCAGTGCGTTGACGCGGATGCCGTGTGGAGCGAGATCGATCGCCATGGTCTTGGTCAGACCTTCGACCGCGTGCTTGCTGGCGGCGTAGATCGTCCGGTTGGCCGCACCGATATGCCCGAGCTGTGACGAGAGGTTGATGATGCTGCCGCGGCGGCCGGCGGCGATCATGGCGCGCGCTATCGTCTGCGCGATGAAGAAGGCGGCGCGCACATTCAACGACATGACGAAATCGAAGTCATCCTCGCTGGCGTCGAGAAACGCGCCGGGCCGGTTGGCGCCGGCATTGTTGACGAGGATGTCGAACGGCGCGAGCGCGGCGAGCGCCGAGCGCATCGCCACGGTATCGCGAATGTCGAGCGGCAGGGTGGCGCAGCCCGCGCCGCGATGGCAGAGCGCCAGTGACGCATCTTCGAGATCGTCGACATTGCGTCCGGCCAGTGTCACGTGCGCGCCGGCGTCGGCGAGCGCGCTGGCGGCAGCGAGGCCGATGCCGCGTCCGCCGCCGGTGATCAGGGCGCGCTTGCCGTCAAGGCGGAAAGAAGGTGTTGCGGGCAGCGCGGGTGTGACCATGGATCGCTCATCATCAAAAGGGTCGCGGGCGAACCCGCGACCTCTCATAGCCGAAAAGCCGGCGGTGTCGAATGGCCGCTTGTTATTTGCCGGCTTTATTTGATGGCTTGCGGATTGATCGGCGAGCCGGTGCCACCGGTGATGATCAGCGGCGGGCCGCAGAAGAAAAACTCGTAGACGCCGTCCTTGGCGCAGTCTTCCGCCAGTTCCTTCACATAGAACATCTCGCCCATGCACAGGCCCATGGCGGGAATGACCACCCAGTGCCACGGCTGGTTCGCCTCGGTGGTTTCGTTCGGCCGCACCTCGACGCCCCAGGTGTCGGAGCAGATCGCGGCGACTTCTTTCTCCTGACACCAGTAGCAGTTCTCGAATTTCACGCCGGGCGCGTCGCCGCCGGCGTAGCCGCCCCACTGTTTTTCGGCGAGGCAACGCTCCATCTGCCCGGTGCGGACGATGACGAAATCGCCGCGGCCGATGCTGACGCCTTGTTTTTTCGCGCAAGCGTCGAGTTCGTCGTTGCCGATGCCTTCGCCATCCTTCAGCCACGGCACGCCACGGAAGCGGGCGATGTCGAGCAGCACGCCGCGGCCGGTCATCTTGCTTCTGGAATGCTCGATGCCGAGCACCGACAGGCCGCGCGAGTCGATCAGCTTGGCGTCGTGGCCGTTATAGGCCTTGTCCTCGTAGAACACGTGGCCGAGGGCGTCCCAGTGGGTCGCGCCCTGCACGCAGAGATTCAGCGTGTCGTCGGCGTAGCGGATCTTGTTCCAGTCCTGCTGGCCGGCGACCGCGTCGGTGCCGGTCGCCAGCATTTGGTGGATCGGATTGAAGCGCCCGCCGAACAGGCCGTTTTGCGGGCCTTCGCGGTCGAGCGGAATGCCCATGGCGAACGCGCGGCCAGTGCGGATCAGCTTCGATGCGGCGACGATGTGCTCCGGCTGCACATGATTGAGCGTGCCGATGTGGTCGTCCTTGCCCCAGCGGCCCCAGTTGCTGAGCTTTTTGCTGGCCTCGGCGATCGCCTGCGCGCCGACCTTGATATCCATCGGGTGTCCTCCGCGTTTCTTGTTGCCGTTCTGGCGGGATTGTGGCGTGGGCGCGGTGCGCCGTCTACGGCGTGTCCGCAATCCTGCCCAGCGCGCGCAAAACCTTGCCCGGCGTGAACGGCATGTCGGTCAGCGGCGTTGCACCAAGCGGACGCAGCGCGTCGTTGATCGCGTTCATCACCGCGGCTGGCGCGCCGGCGGTGCCGGCTTCGCCCGCGCCCTTGGCGCCGAGTTCGCTGTCGGCGGTGGGCGAGACCACATGGCCGATCTCGATATCCGGCATCTCGCCGGCCATCGGCACCAGATAGTCGGCCATGTTGCCGTTCACGAGTTGTCCGCGTTCGTCATAGATGCAGTGCTCAAACAAAGCGGCGCCGATGCCTTGCACCACGCCGCCACGAATTTGTTCGTTGACCAGTTGCGGGTTGATGATGGTGCCGCAATCCTCGACGCACCAGTGCTTGAGCAAGGTGACGAAGCCGGTCTCGATATCGACTTCGAGATAGCTGGCCTGGATGCCGTTGGTGAACGCGAACGGCCACTTTTGCGGAACGTAGTGGCGCGTCACAGCCAATTCCGCCTGGAAGCCGGGCGGCAGCGTGTCCGGCCGGAAATAGGCGACGCGCGCCAGCTCCTCGAGCGTCAGCCGCTCGTTGGTCGTGCCCCTGTCGACGACGAGGCCGTTGGCGATGTCGAGATCGTCCGGCTTCGCCTGCAAAATGGAGCCGGCGACCGCGAGCACGTTCTGCCGCAGCGCCTTGCCCGCTTGCCACGCAGCTTCGCCGCCGATGCCGGCGGCGCGCGAGGCCCAGGTGCCGCCGCCGTAAGGCGTGTTGTCGGTGTCGCCGGTGACGACGCGGATGCGCTCGATCGGAATGCCGAAGGCGGAGGCGACGACTTGCGCCAGCATCGCGTCGGTGCCCTGGCCCTGTTCGCTGACGCCGGAATGCACGGAGACATTGCCCTGCGCGTCGAGCTTGAGCGTCGCGCCGTCCATCGAGGTGATGCGCGCGCCGCCGACGCCGTAGAACGCAGCGGACGGGTTGGTCACTTCGATGAAGGAGGCAAAGCCGATGCCGCGATAGATGCCGCGCTTGCGCATCTCCTGCTGCTCGGCGCGTAGCGCGGCGTAATTCATCAGGGTGTCGAGCTGCGCCAGCGCCGCGTGGTGCGAGAGCAGTTCGAATTTCAACCCGCTCGGCGATTGCGTCGGATAGGCGTCATCGGCGATCAGGTTGCGGCGGCGGATTTCTAGCGGGTCCATGCCGATCTTCGCCGCCGCCAGATCGACCAGCCCTTCCGTCACCGCGACGGCGATCGGATGGCCGACCGCGCGGTACTGGCACATCACGTTTTTATTCTGGAACACGACGCGGGCACGTGCGCGATAGTTCGGGCAGGTATAGGGACCGCCGACGAGGCTCACCACCTGATTGGCCTCGATGCCACTGGTGCGTGGATAGACCGAGTAGGGGCCGATGCCGGTGAGATCGTCGATCTCGAAGGCGGTGATGGTGCCGTCATTGTTGACGCCGATGCGCGCTTTCACCCGGTGGTCGCGCGCATGGATGTCGGTGACGAAGCTCTCGATCCGGTCGGCGACGAACTTCACCGGGCGTTTGAGCATCTTCGACAGTGCGGCCGTCGCCATCTCGTCGGCATAGGTGTGCACCTTGATACCGAACGACCCGCCGACGTCCTTCGTCAGCACGCGCACCTGCTGCTCGGCGAGGCCGAGATGCTTCGCCATCAGATTCTGCAGCATGTGCGGCGCTTGCGTCGCCTGATAGACGGTGAGCCGCTGGTCGCCCGGATTCCAGTCGGCGACGATGGCGCGCGGTTCGTTGGTGACGCCGGTGTGGCGGCCGAACAGGAAGGTCGTCTCGACCACCGCGTCGGATTCCGCGAACGCCTTGTCCACAGCGCCGGCATCGAGCGTACGCTCGAAGGTGAGATTGTCGCCGAGGCTTTCGTGGATCACCGGCGTCTCCGGATCGAGTGCCGTTTCCGGATCGACGACGACGGGCAACTCCTCGTAGTCGATCTGCAACAACTCGACCGCGTCTTCGGCTTCCGCGCGCGTGCGGGCGACGACCGCGCACACCGCCTCGCCCTGCCAGCAGGCGCGGTCGATGGCGATGGCGTGCTGCGGCGCGGATTTGAGCCCCTTGAGGTGCGTCAGCACGCCGACCCACGGCGTGATGACGGTCGCGAGTTCGGCACCCGTGACCACGGCGATGACACCGGGCGCGCGCTTCGCGGCGCTCGTGTCGATCCTGATGATGCGGGCATGCGCATGCGGCGAACGTGCGAAAACGGCGTAACCCATGCGCGGCAGCATCACGTCGCTGACATAGTGCCCGCGCCCTTGCGCCAGCCGCCCGAGATTGGGCCGCGGCACCGCGCGGCCGATATAGGAATTGGGCCGGTCGAGCGCGGAGAGGGTCGGCGGGGAATCGGCCGCGATTTTCATGCGCGCCCCCGCGCTTGTACGACACTTTCCACTGCATCGACGATGGCGTGATAGCCGGTGCAGCGGCAGTAGTTGCCGGAGAGATGCTCGCGGATCGCGTCGCGCGTCAGCGGCGCGGGGGCTGTGTCCAGCAATTCCTGCGCGGTGAGGATCATGCCCGGCGTGCAGAAGCCGCATTGCAGGGCGTTGCGGCGCACGAACGCATCTTGCAGGTCCGCGACCGCGCCGCTGTCGGAGACGCCTTCGATGGTCTCGACCTGCGCGCCGTCGCATTGCACGGCGAGCATCAGGCAGCCGCGCACGATCTCGCCGTTGACGCGCACCGTGCAGGCGCCGCACACGCCGTGCTCGCAGCCGACATGGCTGCCGGTGAGCTGCAAGGTTTCGCGCAGGAAATCGACCAGCGTGGTGCGCGCGGCGACGCGCTCGTTCACCGGCTCGCCGTTGACGGTCAGCACGATGTCGAGCTGGTCGTCGCTCATGCCTTTTGCTCCATCATATGGCGGATCACGCGGCGCAGCAGCACGCCGGCGAGATGGCGGCGCGTCGCGGCGTCGGCCTGCACGTCGCTGGTGTAAGGCAAATTGAGCGCGGCGACGGCGGCGTCGATGCGTTGGTCGTCGGGTGTCGCGCCGGTCAGCGCCTGTTCGGCGGCGGTGGCGCGCAACGGCCGGTCGGCGACGCCGAAGAAGGCGAGCCGCACATCGTGCCACGCGCCATCCTGCACCCGTGCGGTCGCGGCCAGTCCGGCGATGGCGTAATCGCCGTGACGGCGCGCCAGTTCGGCAAAACCATACCGACAGTCGGGGTTCGCCGCCGGCAGATGCACGGCGGTGAGCATGTCCTGCGGGCCTAGCGCCGTCTCGAACAGGCCGGTGAAGAAGTCATCCGCCGCGACGCTGCGAGGTCCATCCGGCCCGGCGATCTGCAAGGTACCGCCCAGCGCCAGCACGCAGGCGGGCAGTTCGGCGGCGGGATCGGCGAGCGCGATCGAGCCGCCGAAGGTACCGCGGTTGCGGATCGCCGGATGCGCGATGAACGGCATCGCCCGCGCGATCAGCGGCGCGTGTCGCGCGATCACCTTGGAACGCTCGACCTGTGCGTGACGCGCCAGCGCGCCGATCTCCACCGTGTTGCCGTTGAGACGAATGTCGCTGAGGCCGGCAATGCCGTTGATGTCGATCAGCAGGTCCGGCGCCGACAGCCGCATGTTGAGCGTGGCGACAAGGCTTTGCCCGCCGGCCAAGAGCCGCGCGCCATCACCATGCGTGCCGAGCAGCGCGATGGCATCATCGACCGAAGCCGCCCTCACATAGGCGAACCGCGCCGGCTTCACTGCAGCGTCCTCCCCAGGACTTCCGCACTAGGACGTACACATTTTTGTTGGCTCATTCTGGCGGGGATCGCCGCGCCCCGCAACCGCCGACGCTGATCAACGTTGCAGACTTTTGACGATATCGATGGCGCGGCGCAGCAGCGTCATGGACGCTTCCGGCGTGCGGAACGCCGCGTGGGCAGACAGCGTCACATTGTCCATGCGGGTGAGGGGATGGTCGGCGGCCAGCGGTTCCTGATGATAAACGTCGAGGCCCGCATGGCGGATCGGCCCATCGCGCAGCCCATCGAGCAGCGCGGCTTCATCGGCCAGCGCACCGCGGGCGGTGTTCACGTAGATCACGCCGGGTTTCATCCTGGCGATCCGCTCGCGGCTAAGGAAGCCGCGGGTCTCGTTGCTGAGGACGAGATTGATCGACACGACATCGGCGCGCGTCAGCAGATCGTCGAGCGGAACTTGTTCGATGGGGAGATCCGGCCGGGGCGTTCGGTTCCAGCCGATCACCTTCATGCCGATGCCGGCGCCGATGCGGGCGACCTCGGCGCCGATCCCGCCGAGGCCGATCACGCCCAGCGTCTTGCCGAGAAGTTGCGCGCCTTCGAGTGGCCGCCAGTGGCCGCCGCGCAACTCGCGGTCCATCCGGGCGATGTCGCGCGCGCAGGCGAACATCAGTGCGATCGTATGCTCGGCGACGGCGGTGTCGCCATAGCCCTTGATGATGTGCACGGTGACGCCGCGCTCCTTCAGCTCGGCGATGTTCATGTAGCTCGCCGCGCCGGTGCCGAGGAACACGATGTGCTTGAGCTGCGGGCACTGGGCGACCAGTTCGGTCGGCATATAGGAGTGGTCGTCGAGCGCGATGTCGTAGCCGGCGATCAGCGTCGGCAGTTCGGCGGTGACATAGGGCGCGGTGTTGACGTCGATCGGCGGGTCGCTGGCGCCATGCACCCGCGGCCACAGCGGCGCGAGCTGCTGGTTGCAATCGATGAAGATGGATTTCATGGCGGCCTGGCTGTCTGCGGAATTGTCGCCGCACTAAGCAAGGCACAACCGCGTGCGGTCAAGTCCCGCGCGGCATTACCGCGCGACGATCGGCTGCGCCTCCAGCACCGGTTCGCGTAGCTTGACATCGACGAACTGCGAGCCTTCCTCGAACCAGGTCTTCGGTGCCGGCTGGCCCCACAGGGTCTGACGCTGCGGGTCGCGCAGCGACCAGCGTAAGGGTTCGAGATCGGGATCGACCGTGAGATAGTCCGAGGTGAACAGCTCGACCCGGTGATTGTCGGGGTCGCGGCAATAGAGGAAGAAGGCGTTGGAGATGCCGTGGCGCCCCGGCCCGCGCTCCATATTGGCGAGGAAGCCGGACGACGCCATCACGTCGCAGATGTGCAGGATGTCGAGCGCGGAGGCGGTCCAGACGCCGATATGATGCAGACGCGGCCCGCGCCCGTTGGTGAAGGCGAGATCGTGGACATTGCCCTTGCGGTGCATCCACACCGCCCAGAGTTTCGGGTCGTCGCCGTCGGTCTCGGTGTATTCGGTGAGGCGGAAGCCGAGCGAAGTATAGAAGTCGTAGGACGCCTGCACGTCCGGTGTGAAGCAGTTGATGTGGTCGATGCGCTGGATGCGCGCGCCGCGATATTCGGCGTAGCGGCGGATCAGGCACTCGGCCTTGTCCATGCTGGCGTAGAATTCGAGCGGCATGCCGAGCGGGTCGGAGGCGCGCAAGGTGCGGCCCTGATACGGCACCGTCTCGAACGCGGCCGGCAGCCCGCGCTGGTTGAACCAGCGGGCGGCGCGGTCGAGATCGTCCTCGCTCGCCACCTTGAAGCCGAGCCGGTGCACACACGGCTCGCCGGATTTCAGGAGCCGGATCGAATGATGCCCGCGCTCCTCGACGGCGCGCAGATACAGCGCCTCCGGCGTTTCGGCGGTGACGATATAGCCGAGGCAATCCACATAGAAGGCGCGGGTGCGGGCGATGTCGCGGGAGCCGAACGAGACATGGCTGGCGCGGACGATGTTGAACGGCGGATCGAAGACCGGTGGCTTGATCGGCATGGGAGAAGCCCTTTTAGGCGGCGCGGCCGGCGGCGGACCGGACGGTGTTCTTGCGCGCGGTGATGTTGTCGATTTCCTCGATCTCGACGGTGATCGCGGTCGGGTGTTTCTCGAATGCGCGCGTCATGCGCTTGTCGATGACGGCGAGCAATGCCTCCGCCAGCGCGGTCCGCTGCTGCTCGCTGCGGCCGATCCGCAGCCGCGCGGTGACGTGGACGAAGGCATTGGCCGGATTGCCGTCCCCGACGCGGGCGTTGGAACGCCGCTCGGCGCGGGTGCGGATCGCGGCGACGTCCGCTACCTTGCTGTCGATCGCGCAGCGATGCACGTCGTCGATCAGACCGGAAACGTCGAGAGTGTCTTCGAGGTTGGCGGAATATTCCACGATCACATGCGGCATGATGTTGCTCCCGGCCGGCTCGCCATGCCGCGGCGATTGACGCCCCGCGGCAGATGCTTAACATGTTAAAGGTCTGGCGGACGCCGTCAAGCGGCCGGGCCGAGGTTAAAAGGGACGATCATGAAGCTTGCAAGTTATCGGTTTCGCGGACGCGAGAGCTACGGCGCGGTCAGCGGTGACGGTATCGTCGAACTGAAATCGCGGATGCCGAAATATCCGACCCTGCTCGACGTACTGCGTGGCGACGCATTGGCGGAGGCGGCGGCTTGCATGCATAACGTCCGTCCCGATGTGCCGCTGGCGGAGGTCGAACTGCTGCCGCCGCTGCATGCGCCGGAAAAGATCCTGTGCATCGGCATCAATTACGCCAATCGCAACAAGGACTATGACATCGCCGACGTGCCGACCTATCCCAGCATGTTCTATCGCGCGCCGACCTCGCTGGTCGGCAGCGGGCAGAGCCTGCTGATCCCGGTGGAGTCGGAGCAACTCGATTACGAGGGTGAGATCGCGCTGGTGATCGGCAAGGGCGGGCGGCGCATCGCCCGCGCCAATGCGCACGAGCATATCGCCGGATTCACGCTGTGCAACGAAGGCACGATCCGCGACTGGATCCGCCACGGCAAGTTCAACGTGACGCAAGGCAAGAACTGGGATGCAACCGGCAGTATCGGCCCGTGGATTGTTACCGCCGACGAGATCGATGCGGCGAAGCCGTTGCATCTCACTGTGTCGCTGAACGGCGCCGTCACCCAGGACGACACCACGTCCAACATGATCTTCCCGTTCGCCGAGTTGATCCGCTACGTCAGCACCTTCATGACATTGAAGCCAGGCGATGTCATTTCCACCGGCACGCCGGTCAAGCGAAACAAGGCCGATACGCCGGTCTGGCTCAAGGCTGGCGACGTGCTGGAGATTTCCGTGCCGGAGATCGGCGTCTTGCGCAACACGGTTGCGGCGGAACGATGAGCGGTCCGATCCGCCCGTTCGAGCGGTCGCTGCCGATGCAGTTGATGCGCGCGCGCGAGGCGGTGATGGCGCGATTCCGGCCGCATCTCAAGGCGCGCGACCTCTCGGATCAGCAATGGCGCATCATCCGCGCCCTGAGCGAGACGAACTCACTGGAGATCGTCGCACTGTCGGCATGCTGCTGCATTCACCCGGCGTCATTGTCGCGCATGTTGCCGGCCCTGGAGCAGGAGGGGTTGATAAAGCGGCAAGGTCACGTGCGCGATCAGCGCCGCAGCGTGATATCGCTGACGGTTCATGGTCGCCGCCTGTTCCGCGAGATGGGGCCGGAGTCGGAGGCGATCTATGCCGCGCTGGCGCGCGACATCGGCACAGCACGGCTGTCACAACTCTATGCCATGCTTGATGCGCTGATCGCGACACTTGAACAACCGGCGATTGTCAATCGAAAAATGGGGCTGCGAAAAACACGGGTTGCCAAAGTCGCCAGCCGCGCTAGGAGTGCGCGGTCGAAACGATAGAGTTCAAACGTCAACCTCATGACGACAGACGAAAAACGCGCAGCTTGTGTGATCGGCTGGCCTGCCGGTCACTCGCGGTCGCCGTTGATCCACAATTACTGGATCAAGCAGCATCAGTTGAATGCGGAATACCGCAAGGAACCGGTGCCGCCGGAGGAGTTCGCGGCCTTCGTGCAGTCGCTGCGCGCACGCGGCTATGTCGGCGCCAATGTCACGCTGCCGCATAAGGAAGCGGCATTGAAACTGAGCAAGCCCGATGATCGCGCCACCGGGGTCGGTGCCGCCAACACGCTTTATTACGATGGCGAGGTGCTGCGCTCGACCAACACCGACGTCGAGGGGTTCCTCGCCAATCTCGACGCCACCGTGGCCGGCTGGGATCGTGGTCTCGACTCCGCGGTCGTGCTCGGCGCCGGTGGAGCGGCGCGCGCTGTGGTCTATGCGCTGCTCGCGCGTGGCGCGGGGCGCATCCACGTGGTCAACCGCAATGTCGAGCGCGCGCAGGTTCTGGCCAAGCGCTACGGCAAGGCGGTGCGGGCGGCGCGGTGGGAGGAGATGACCGGGCTGCTCGGCGCGGCCGGCATATTAGTCAACACGACGTCGGCGGGCATGAGTGGGCAGCCTCCGCTCGAGGTCAATCTGCGCTGCGCTGATTCCACTGTGATTGCGGAACTGGTTTACGACCCGCTGGAAACGGGTCTGCTGAAACTGGCGCGCGAGCGTGGGTTGCGCACCGCTGATGGGCTCGGCATGCTGTTGCATCAGGCGGTGCGCGGCTTTGAACTCTGGTTCGGCGTGAAACCGGAGGTGACGCCCGAGCTGCGTGCGCTGGTCGAGGCTGATCTGCGCAAGCAAACTACCTGACGCCGGGAATAGCGCGACTGGGGCGGGGTTTGTCCGGAAATGCGCGGTGCCACCGCGGTGCCGCCGGTTCCCGGAGGCATACCCCATGTCCGTATCCATCGTCTTCAAGGCCGCCGCGCTCTGTGTCGCGCTCGGCGTCGCGAGCCCGGCTCTGGCGCAGGCGCCGCAGTCCACCCGTATCCGTGGTCAGGTCACGGCCGTCGATGGCAATCTGCTCACCATCAAGACGCGCAGTGGCGCCGACACCAAAGTGGCGCTGACGGCGGATGCCAATGTGATGGCGTTCGTGCCCGCCGTCATCGGCGACGTGAAGGCGGGCAGCTATGTCGGCGTGACCGCGATGCCGGAGCCGGACGGCTCGCAGCGCGCGCTGGCGATCCACATTTTCCCGGAGGCGATGCGCGGCGTCGGCGAAGGACATCGGCCGTGGGATCTTCGGCCCAACAGCACCATGACCAATGCTGCTGTCGACTCGACCGTGTCGAGCGTCGATGGGCAGACGCTGGTGGTGAAGTACAAGGACGGCGAGAAGAAAGTTGTGGTGCCGCCGCAGACGCCGATCGTCTCCTACGCCAAAGGCGATCGCGCGGAGATCAAGCCCGGCGCGCAGGTGATCGTGATGGCGGCGACGAAAAAGCCGGACGGCTCGCTCGAAGCCAATCGCATCAATGTCGGTCGCGGCGTGACGCCGCCGATGTGATGTCGACGTTCAATGCTCGCCGGAGAAATGCGAGCGACGGATATGGCGCACCAGGCCCCAGATCGCCAGCGCCGCGACCGGCACGAAGCCGGCGATGACGAATGCCGGCTCGACATGGATGAAGCCGGCATCGTGCGCGCCTTTGACGATGTAGCCGAACAGCCCGACCACGTAATAAGTGATCGCGGCGACCGACAGCCCTTCGACCGTCGCTTGCAAGCGAAGCTGCAGCCGCGTGCGCTCGTTCATCGAGGTCAGCAGATCGCGGTTCTGCTGCTCCAGTTCGACATCGACGCGGGTGCGCAGCAGGTTCGCCGTGCGGGCGAGCTTGCGTGACAGATTGGCTTGCCGCTCCTCGATGGTGATGCAGGTGCGCATCGCCGGCGCCATGCGCCGCGCGAGGAATGACGACCAGGTCGGCAACCCGCCGACCTTGCGCTCGCCGATGGTCTGCAGACGCAGATGCACGATCTCGTTGTAGGCGCGGCTGGCGCCGAAGCGGAACAGGCTCGCGGTCGCGCCGGCTTCCAGTTCGGCGGCGAGCGCGGTGAGTTCGTCGAGCAGGCGATGATTGTCGGTGAGGACAGATGTGCCGCGCATCTCCTCGGTAATTTCCGCGAGCCGGCGCTCGATGGTGTTGATCGAGGGTGAAAGCCGTTGCGCTTCCGGCAGACCGAGCAGCGCGAGGGTGCGGTAGGTTTCCAGCTCGATCACGCGCTGCACCAGCGCGCCGGCGCGCTCCGCGCCGAGGCCGCGGTCGACAATCAGCACCCGCACGAACCCGCCGGGATCGGTCTGGAAGTCGGTGGCAAACAGTGCCTGCCCATCGGAATTTTCCGCGACGGCGAGGCTGGCACGATCGAACAGTTTTTCCGGCGGCGTCTTCAAGGCGCCGTCTTGAACGAGATCGACGTCAAGCGCGACCAGCAGCGGGCCGGGCTGCGGCAGCTCCGTCATCGGCGTGGCGAGCATTGCCGCAGGCGGATGGAACGGCGGCTGCGCGGCGGATGGCAGCTCCCAGGTATAGGTGGTGAATTCGGAATGCTGCTCCCAGCGCATCACCGTGCCGCCGAACGTCACGCGATGCTGCCGGTCGCTCGATTTCGGCGCGGCGAGGCCGCGCCGTTCGCAGAACGCGGCGAGGGCGGTCTGGTCCGCCGCGGCGCGCCCGCCCGATGTGTCGAACGCGAAATGCAGGATGCGGCGCGGCGTCTCGATGGCGGTGAACGGTCGGGCGTGGACTTCTCCGAGGATCGCCGCGCGCAACGGATGCGCCGTCAGATGACGCCCGCCTTCGCCGATCGACACGTCCGCGCTCATGCCCGCCCCCGGAACGGAGGTCGTCGCATGGCTGCCGGACGGGTGCAAGATGCAGGACGCTTTTTGCGGCTTCGCTATTGGTTGATCTCGGGCTCGACCAGTTTGGCGAGGTTGCGCAGCGACTCCTGCCAGCCGAGATAGCAGGCCTCGGTCGGGATGAGATCGGGGATGCCTTCCTGTATGATGTTGACCTCGGTGCCGACCGATACTTTCTTGAGCGTCACGGTGACCTGCATCTCGCCCGGCAGGTTGGCGTCGTCGAACTTATCCGTGTAGCGCAGCTTTTCGCCCGGCACGAGCTCCTGATATTGCCCGCCGAACGAATGGCTGAGCCCGGTGGTGAAGTTGCGGAACGACATCTTGTGCGTGCCGCCGACTTTCGCCTCGAGATGATGCACGGTGCAGGTGAAGCCGTTGGGCGGCAGCCACTTCGCCAGCGCATCGGCTTCGAGAAATGCGCGATAGACTTTCTCGGGCTTGGTGGTGAGGACGCGGTGCAGTCGAACGGTGCCGGGCATGGGTGCTTCCTTTGAAACGGACATCGATGGCGCGTTGACCGGCAGCTTACAGCGGCTCGCGGCGTGGTGTAACCGCCGGGGCCACTGGTTCCGCGTCGTGGCAGCCGAGAGGGTCGCTGTTCCGTTAACGCCGCGTGGGTCGCTTCTGCTTCGCCCGTCGCCCGGTTGTGCCGTACGGCGAGAAACGGCCCGCGCCGGCAAGCCCCAGCATGCGTCGGAACTGCGGACATTCCAGATGGTTCGGCGCCGGGCAGGCCGCCACATGGCGCAGCCCGTTCTGCATCGCCTTGAGATGGCGGATGGCGGTGTCGAGTTGGTCGGCCTTTTTCAGCATCTGCTTCCGGTCGATCTTCGGTCGACCATCGGGCGCAAACATCGCGGCGATATCGTCGAGCGTGAAACCGCCTGCTCGCGCCAGCGCGATCAGCGAGAGTTGCTGGAGCACGGATGATTCGAACAGCCGGCGCAGGCCGTGTCGCCCGACGGATTTGATCAGCCGTCGCTCCTCGTAGAAACGCAGGGTCGAGGCGGGCATGCCGGAGCGGCGGGACACCTCTGCAATATCGAGCGTGATCATCGCTTGACCTCAAGTGAACTTGAAGTGGCAGAAGGATGAGCGACGACGCGGCCGGACGCAAGGGCGCCCCTGTCCGCGCGGGGAGATTGAACCATGGATATCATCGTCCGGGCGATAGCGATCGGCGTCGGTGCGACGCTGGTGATGGAC
Source organism: Pseudolabrys sp. (assembly GCA_019635575.1). Taxonomy (GTDB): domain Bacteria; phylum Pseudomonadota; class Alphaproteobacteria; order Rhizobiales; family Xanthobacteraceae; genus Pseudolabrys. The sequence continues at coordinate 32,909 of JAHBZF010000024.1, forward strand.
GTGTGGGGCGTATTGCTGAAGCGTGGCTTCGGCGTGCGCGGGCTCGATTATGCGATGGTCGGCCGCTGGCTCGGCCATATGCCGGCGGGCCGCTTCGCGCATGCAAGCATTGCGGCCGCGGCTCCGGTGCGCGGCGAGCGCGTGCTTGGCTGGATCGTGCACTATGCGACCGGCATCGTCTTTGCCGGGCTGCTGCTCGCCATCTGCGGTGCAGGCTGGGCGCGCCGGCCGACGGTGTTGCCGGCGCTGGTGATGGGGCTGGCGACGGTCGCCGCGCCGTTCCTGCTGATGCAGCCGGGCATGGGGCTCGGCGTCGCGGCGTCAAACACACCGTATCCTCACGTGGCGCGGTTGCGCAGCCTGGTCACGCATACGGTATTTGGCTTCGGACTATACGGGGCGGCGTGGGTCTTGGCGTGGGTCTTGGCGTGGCTCGAGGAGATATAAACGCGCCGTCACGCCCTCATGGCGCCACGCGCAACCGCGCGAGCGCTTGCGCCAGTGCGTCGGGCAATGCCACCGGCCGGTTGCTGGCGCGGTCCACATAGACATGCACGAAATGTCCTTGCGCGGACGCGTGGTCGTCGTCGTTGCGGAACAGCGCGATCTCGTAGCGCACCGAGCTGTTGCCGACATAAGCCACACGAAGCCCGGCGGTGACGGTGTCGGGAAACGCGACCGACTGGAAGTAATTGCACTGGGTCTCGACCACGAGACCGATCACCGCGCCTTGCGCGATGTCGAGCGCCCCCGCCTCGATCAGATAGCGGTTCACCACCGTGTCGAAGAACGAGTAATAGACCACGTTGTTGACGTGGCCGTAGACGTCGTTGTCCATCCATCGCGTGGTCAGCGTCAGATGATGCGCGTAGGCGGCGCGCGTGTGCGGCGCTTCGCGCAAGGTTATGCCACCTGCTTCGTATTGCGCCGCAACTCCGGCGGGTCGACCAGCACATTGTGGCCGATCTGGTCGACGCGGCTGACGCCGGTCAGCGCCATGGTGACGTCGAGCTCTTTCTTGAGGATGTCGAGCGTCTTGGCGACGCCGGCCTGCCCGTAGGCGCCGAGACCGTAGACATACGAGCGGCCGATCAGGCAGCCGCGCGCGCCGAGCGCCAGCGCGCGTTCGATATCCTGGCCGGTGCGCACGCCGCCGTCGAACAGAACTTCGAGATCGGAGCCGACCGCATCGACCAGCTTCGGCAGCATGGAGATCGACGACGCCGCGCCGTCGAGCTGACGGCCGCCGTGATTGGAGCAGACCAGCGCGTCGGCGCCGGTCTTCGCGGCGATCCGCGCGTCATCGACGTCCATGATGCCCTTGAGGATGAGCTTGCCGGGCCACAGACTCTTGACCCACTCGACGTCCTTCCAGTTGAGCGTCGGGTCGAACTGCTGCGCGGTCCATTGCGACAGCGAGTTGACGTTGTCCATGCCCTTCACATGGCCGGCGAGGTTTCCGAAGGTCTTGCGCTTGCCGCGCAGCACGCTCAAGGCCCAGGTCGGCTTGGTGGCGATGTCGATGATGTTCTTCAGCCGGATTTCCGGCGGCACGGTCATTCCGTTCTTGATGTCGAGATGGCGCTGGCCGAGGATCTGCAGATCGACGGTGAGGACGAGCGCGCTGCATTTCGCGGCGGCGGCGCGCTGGATCAGTTCGGCCATGAAGCCGCGGTCGCGGATCACATAGACCTGAAACCAGAATGGTTTGTCGACGGCGGCGGCGACGTCCTCGATCGAGCAGATCGACATGGTCGAGAGTGTGAACGGCACGCCGGCGGCCTGCGCCGCGCGGCAGGCGAGGATTTCGCCGTCGCCGTGCTGCATGCCGCACAAGCCGATCGGCGCGAGCGCGACCGGCAGCGACACCTTCTCGCCGACGATGGTGGTCTCGGTGCTGCGATGGTCCACATCGACGAGGACGCGCTGGCGCAGCTTCACCGCGTCGAGGTCGGCGCGGTTCGCATGCAGCGTGCTCTGCGTATAGGAGCCGGATTCCGCGTAGTCGATGAAGGCTTTAGGAACCCGCCGGTGCGCGACCTGGCGCAGGTCTTCGATGCAGGTAATGTGTTTCATGACTGGAGCCCGGACGCTGAAGGGTCAATCGCTACCATGGCGGCGCAAAACGCGGAACAGCGTAAAATGGCTGTTAAGGCCGGGCCGTGCGGACCTCCCAGGCTGGGGAAAACCTGCGGATTTGCGGGGGTTGCCGGCTCGGCGCAGTTAACCAGCCCTGAACACCGGTCTGGCGCTGCGGTAATGTTTTCTCACAATATTTGAAGGAAGATCGGGGGGCGCTCGACTATAAGTCGCGCCTTCAAGTCACGCCTTGCTGCCGGGACGGGAAGCAGCGCAGACAGAAGTCGAGAGCACGGGGGCGTTGGGGACCTATGGTACGCAAATATTTCGGTACGGACGGGATCCGTGGTCCGGCCAATCGGGTGATCACGCCGGAGCTGGCGCTCAAGGTCGGCCAGGCGGCGGGCCTCGTGTTCAAGCGCGGCGATCATCGCCACCGCGTGGTGATCGGCAAGGATACGCGCTTGTCCGGCTATATGATCGAGACCGCGCTGGTCGCAGGCTTCACCTCCGTCGGCATGGACGTGCTGCTGCTCGGCCCGATGCCGACGCCGTCA
>JAHBZF010000025.1 GCA_019635575.1 Pseudolabrys sp.
AAATCCTGCCACTCCGACCATGATTTGAGCGGAAATCCCCGGTTTCCGCCCCTTTCCAAGGATTTTGGCGCTTCATCGGCTGCAAGGCGCCGCCACGGCTGCTAGTGGCGTGCGTCCTGGGCGCGCCCCGTACCCGATCGATCAGCGCCCCCGCGTCGGCCGGCACTGTGTCGCCGCGCCAGGCCACGTGGCCGTCCGGGCGGACCAGCACCAGCCGGCTCTGGTAGAGCGCCACCGCATCGCCGTGGCCCACATCGACGGTCGTGAACGGCACGTTCCGTTCGGCTGCCGCTGCCGCGAGCGCGGTGGCATCCGGCGGATGGCCGCCGAGGCGCACGAGCACGAAGCCGCGCCCGTAGCAGTCCAGCAGCGAGCGTCCGTCGTCGAGCCACGCATGCGGCGCGCGCGCGCCGGGGCGGGTCGACGGCACATACTGTTCCGGATCGTCGGAGACCGCGGGGCTGCCGTCGTCGATGCAGATCGGTGAGGCCGCATAGCTGTAGCCGATCTGCAGACCGGTGGTGCGGAATTGACGGCCGACGTCGCGCACCAGTGCCTGTCCGACTTTGTCCCGGATAGCGGCTCCGCCGCCGGTGTCGGCGTCGATCATCGCAATGTCGTCGCCGTGCTTGTCGCCCTCGGCGTGAAACTGCGTCGCCATCGTCACGCTGCGGATACCGATGGGCTGGCGCTCGGTCGAATAGCTCGCCAGCAGGTGTTCGCCACCCCATCCTTCGATCATCGCCGCAAGTTTCCAGCCGAGATCGACCGCATCGGCGATGCCGGTGTTCATGCCGAGGCCGCCGGTCGGCGAAAGCTGGTGCACCGCATCGCCCGCCAGGAACACGCGCCCCTGTCCATAATTTTCCGCGACGGCGCTACGGCGGGTCCACAGGCTCGCGCCCAGCCATTCGACATCGAGAGGACGGCCAAGCGCGCGTTCGAGAAAGCCGTTGCGATCCACCGTTTGCGGATCGCAGGCCGGATCGGCGTCGATGACGGTGAGCCGCCACATATTGTCCGCCGGATCGATGACGCGGATATTGGACCATGCGCCGCGACTGTCGAAGGCGAAGAAGAAAGTGGCCGGTTCGCGACCGCAGATCTCCAGCAGGTTCGGCGCGCGGAAATAGAAGTGCAGGGCGCAGCCCAATGTCTTGCCGTCGAGAGCGATGCCGAGCGCCTTGCGCACGGAACTGCTCGCGCCGTCGCATCCGACCAGATAGGCACAGGCGAATTGTTCGCGTCGTCCGGTCTCGACATCGACCAGCACCGCGTTGACGCCATCGGCATCCTGCGCGAAGGAGTCGAGCCGGGTGCGATAGCGCAGGCTGACGTGAGGGAATGTGCGCGCGCAGTCCTGCAGGATCGGATCGAACCACATCTGCGAGCAGACTTCGCGCAGCATCGGGCTGTGCGGTCCCGGTTGCGCCTTGGCGCGCGAGGGGCGACGCAATCGGCCCAGCTCGTAACCCGACAGGCTGGTGACGAACGAGACATCGAGCGGATAGTCGGCCGGGAACGGACAGTTGTGCACCTTGTCGGCAATGCCCCAACGCCGGCAGAATTCCATCGTGCGGATGCTGACCTCGTTCATCTTCGGCGTATCGATACGGCCGTCGCCTTGTTCGACCAGCGTGCAGGCGATTCCCCGCCAGCCGAGTTCGCATGCCAGAGCGAGGCCGACCGGTCCTCCGCCAACGATCAAAACCTCACGCCTGCGCATTCACGCCTCTCCGTGCCGTGTCGACTGGTGATCCGAGTGTGTGTATTCATCACCGGCTAAGGAGCCGGTGGTGTCATGCCTTGATGCCGGCGAATTTGACGACCTTCGCCCATTTCTCGACTTCGCTGGCGATGTGCTGGCGGAAGTCGTCGGCCGAACCGATGAAGGGTGTCGAGCCGAGCGCGGCAAAGCGCGACTTGAGCTCGGGGTCGGCCAGCGCGGCGTTGATCTCTTTGTTCAACGCCGTGATGATCTCGGCAGGTGTGCCGCGCGGCGCGCCGATGCCGAACCAGTTGCTGGCTTCGTAACCCGGCAGAAAATCCTTCATCGTCGGAACATCGGGCATCGCGTCGGAGCGTGTCGCGCCCGTCATCGCCAGCGCGCGCAGACGCCCGGCCTTGATGTGTTCGATCGAGACCGGCAGACCGCCGAAATAGACATGCACCTGGCCGGCGATCAGATCGGTGAGTGCCTGGCCGCCGCCGCGATAGGGGACATGCACCATGTCGATGCCGGCCATCATCTTGAACATCTCGCCGGCGATATGTGGTGCGGTCCCCGGACCTGGAGACGCGAGACTGAGCTTGCCCGGATTGGCTTTGGCATGCGCGATGAATTCGGGAACCGTCTTCGCCGGAAACGACGGCGGCACCAGCATGAACAGAGCGTCGCGGTTGATGCTCGCGACCGGCGCGATGTCGCGCATGAAGTCGAACGGCAGCTTGGCGTAGAGCGAGACGTTGACGGCGTTCGACAGCATTACCAACAATAGCGTGTAACCGTCGGCTGGCGCGTTGACCACGGTTTCGGTGGCGAGATTGCCACCGGCGCCGGGCCGGTTCTCGACCACGAATGGCTGGCCGAGCCGATCCGTCAGCCATTGCGCCATTAGACGAGCGGAGATGTCCGGCCCGCCACCCGCGGCGTTGCCGACCAGCAACCGCACCGGGCGGGCCGGATAGGTCTGGGCTGTCGCGAAGCCGGGAATGGCGGTGCCGGCGAGTGTCGCTCCAGCGAGATGGAGCATGTGACGGCGGTTGAGCTTCATGGACCCCTCCATTCGCCGCAAACCGCGATCCGGTGCTTGGCCGGCTCGATTCCCCGTGCGGCAGTCGCCGAACTGTGGACCAGACCAGCTATAGCTCATATCCTGATTTTTATATGAAGGTTATAGAGGTTACCTATGGATCCGGTGACGATGGAGTGGGAGAGCCGCCTCGGCCACCGGCTGCGCGTGCGCGATCTGCATATTCTATCGGTCGTCGTGAAAGCGGGCGGGATGGCCAAGGCGGCGCGACAGCTCGCCATGACCCAGCCTTCGGTGTCCGCGGCGATCGCCAATCTTGAACATGTGCTCGGTGTGCGGTTGCTCGACCGGAGTCGGCGCGGCACAGAGCCGACGATTTACGCCGCGGCGATCCTCAAGCGCGGTGTCGCCGTGTTCGATGAGCTCAAGCAGATCGTCCACGACATCAATTTTCTCGCCGATCCGGCGAAAGGCGAACTGCGGATCGGATGTTCGGAATCGGTGAATGCGACGGTGCTGCCGCGCTTCATCGAGGCGTTCAGCCGCCGTTTCCCCAAGGTCGTCGTCCATGTCGATGATGTCCCGCCGCCGGCCATCGCCAGCGCGGGACTGTATGAACGCAAGTTCGACATCGTGTTCGCACGATTGTCGCCCGCCGCTCCGGACACTCAGCCCGATGCTGGTTTGACTGTCGAATATCTGTTCAACGATCCGCTGGTGATCGTGTCAGGACCGGATCATCGCTGGGCGCGGCGCCGCAAGATCGCGCTGGCGGAATTGATGGATGAACCGTGGATCCTCACGCCGCCGGGAACCTGGAATGATGTCTGCATGACAGAAGCCTGCCGTCTGCAAGGTCTCGATTTGCCGAAGGCGCGCTTGTTGGCGTTTTCGACGCATCTGGTGCGCCATTTCGTGGCGAATGGCGACTTTCTCACGACCTGCGCGCGAACGGTCGCGGAAGCCTGTGGGTTGAAGGTGCTGCCGGTCGAACTTCCGAACCGGCCGTGGATGCTGGCGCTTGTCACCTTGCGCGATCGTACGTTGTCTCCGGTCGCCGAGCGGTTCATCGAATGCGCGCGTGCGGTGTCGAAAGAGGTTTCACCGCCGTCCGTCGCGCAACGTTAGCAGTCAAAGCGAAACGGCGCCGCCGCGGGGTGGGTGGCGACGACCCCGCTTCACGCGGCGCTGATTGCCGGCAACAGATCGGAGCCGGCGGCGGTGGCGATAGCGCCGCTGCGAACGAGATCCGTGGCGCTCTGCAGGTACGGATAGATGTACTGGTCGTCCTCGATATAAGGCACTTTGGCGCGCACGCAGGCGCGCACGGCCTGCAGCGGCGCGCTCGAGGCGAGCGGCTGGTGAAAGTCGCAACCCTGCGCGGCGGTGAGCAATTCGATGCCGACCACGGCGGCGGCGTTCTCGGCCATGCCGAGCAGCCGGCGCGCGCCATGCGCCGCCATCGATACATGGTCTTCCTGATTGGCCGAGGTCGGGATCGAATCGACGCTCGCCGGAAATGCCTTCTGCTTGTTTTCCGACACCAGCGCGGCGGCGGTGACCTGCGGGATCATGAATCCGGAATTGAGGCCGGGCTTGGCGGTGAGGAACGCCGGCAGGCCGGACAATGCAGGATCGACCAGCATGGCGATGCGTCGCTCGGACAAGGAGCCGATCTCGCAGATCGCCATGGCGATCATGTCGGCGGCGAATGCAACCGGCTCGGCGTGGAAGTTGCCGCCGGAGAGCGCTTCGCCGGTGTCGGTAAACACCAGCGGATTGTCGGTGACGCTGTTAGCCTCGGTCGCGAGCACGCCGGCAGCGTTGCGCAGCACATCGTAGCACGCGCCCATCACCTGCGGCTGGCAGCGTAGACAGTAAGGGTCCTGCACGCGCTCGTCGTTGACGAGATGCGAGGCGCGGATCGTGCTGCCGGCAAGCAGGGCGCGCAGCGCCGCTGCGGTTTTCACCTGGCCCTGATGTGGGCGCAACGCGTGGATGCGTGGATCGAACGGCGTGTCGGAGCCGCGCGCGGCGTCGGTCGAGAGCGCGCCGGTGACCAGCGCCGACTGCATCAGCAATTCGGCCTCGAACAATCCGGCCAACGCATAGGCGGTGGAGAACTGCGTGCCGTTGAGCAGCGCCAGGCCTTCCTTGGGGCCGAGCACCACGGGCGTGAGGCCTGCTTTCGCAAGCGCCTCGTCCGCCGGCAGGCGGCCCTGCGGCGTGAGGATGTGGCCGACGCCGAGCAGCGCGGCCGTCATATGCGACAGCGGCGCGAGGTCGCCCGATGCGCCGACCGATCCCTGTGCGGGAATTTCGGGGATCAGGTCCTTGGCGAGCAGCGCCTCCAGCATGCGGATCGTCTCGACGCGTGCGCCGGATGCGCCCTGTGCGAGGCTGGTCAGCTTGAGCGCCAGCATCAGCCGCACGATCTCACGCGGCATCGGTGGGCCCATGCCGGCCGCGTGCGACAGCACGATGTTGCGCTGGAGCGTGGCGAGATCCTCGGTCTTGATGCGCACATGCGCGAGTTTGCCGAACCCGGTATTGATCCCGTAGACCGGCTCGTCGCGGGCGATGATCTTTTCCACCGCTTTCGCGCTGGTCTCGATCGCGCCGAAACAATCCTGGCTCAGTCGCGCTCCCGCGCCGCGATAGATCGCGCGCCAGTCCTCAAGCGGCACCCGGCCGGGATTCAAAACGATTTCCGTCATCGATGTCTCCAGTATCGCGCGCAAACAAATGCGGTGCCGCGTCCGGATCAGTTAAGCCGAGGCCGATTATTTTGTCTATACAAAATAATGTCTATCAACGGACTTGGGCTGATGCCGGGTCCGTCGCGGCGTTCCTGCACGGCTCCGATGACGGCAGGGCGCTTGTTGCGGACCGGCAAAGTGCGCATAGTCCGTCTCGGGTTCGGCGACATTTGCAAAAGGTTTCCATGCCATCGAGGACGCGCGCCAGGCGAGCTGTGGCCGTGACGCTGAAGGACCGGATCCGGTCGGACATCGAAACCAGGATTTTCTCGGGCCGCTGGCCGCCCGGACACCGCGTTCCCAACGAACACGAATTGGCCGAGAAATACGCCTGTTCGCGCATGACCGTGAACAAGGTGCTGTCCGACCTTGCGGCGAAGGGCATCATCGAACGCCGTCGCAAGGCCGGCACCTTCGTCGCCAAGCCGACCGTCCAGTCGGCGGTGCTGCGCATTCCCGACATCAAGGCCGAGGTCGAGGCGCTTGGCTATCTGTACCGCTACGAACTCCTGTTTTTAAAGCGCCGCCATGCCACCAAGGCCGATCAGGAACTAATGCGGCTTGGTCCGCAACACGACGTGATCGAATTCCGCTGCCTGCATTGGGCGAACCAGCAGCCGTTCGCCTACGAGCACCGGTTTCTCAATGTCACCGCGGTGCCGCAGGCGCTGGAGCAGGACTTCGGCATCGAGCCGCCGGGAACGTGGCTGCGCAATCACGTACCGTGGAGCGAAGCCGAACACAGCATCTTCGCCGAGGATGCCGACCCGGAAGCGGCGCAGGCGCTACATGTGACGAAGAATGCCGCGTGCCTGGTGGTGCAGCGGCGTACCTGGCGCGGCGGGGAGATGATCACCCACGTCCGCACCATCTTTCACGGCGCGCTCTACCGTCTCAATGCTCACTTCACGCCGACCAACGACTGAACCGGCGCGGCTTTCGCCTTGCTGTCCATGCTCTCGAACAACAGCTTGTTGGTGTTGAGCACCGACATCTGCACGATGTCGTCTTCCTTGATGCCGCGCTTCTGGAATTCGCTGAAGAATTCGCGCAGCGCATCCCCGACATTCGGCGAGAAGATCTGGCCGACGTCGGACGAGAGGATGACGCCCTTGGGGCCGACGGCCTCGATCACCTCGATATATTGCTCATAGGTGAGGTGATCCATGGCGAGGTTGACGAAGGCGAGTTCGCTGTAGGCGCCGTACTGCTCCCACATGCGCTTCATCGTCTCCGGGTCGAGCTCGGTCGACTGGAACAGCGGATGCGTCATGATGATGCGGCGGATGCCCATTTCGTAGGCCATCTTCACCAGCGTGAGCGTCTCGTTGCGGTCGAAATGTCCGGTCGCCAGGATCAGATCGCGCTCCAGGATCAGTTCGAGCGCGCGGCGCATCGCCGCCATCTTGTCGTTGTTGGCGGTGTCGAAGGTGTAACCGGTGCCTTCCGCATAGAAGCGGGTGTATTCGCGCTTGATGCTCCAGGATTCCGACAAGTCGCGACGGTTATAGAGACGCAGATGCGCCTCACAGCACACCGTCGGCATCCATACGACGAAGCGCTGTGAATCCGGATCGGCGGCGGTCACATCGCTCTTCCAGCCGGAGAGGGCCGAACGCACGCCGTGATCGTCGACGCCGCCGCAGCCGAAGTTCAGCGCGACCGAGCCGATCAATGCAACCTTGTCGTCTGCCCGGCGCACCTGGCTCACCTGAGCGGTGGTCGGGATGAAGTGATTCTTCATCACCACGCCGAAGCCTTCGCGCCGCGCTTCGGCAGCGAGGGATTCCGCGGAATATTTGCGGCGCAGGAGTTCCGGGCCGATATGCACGTGCATGTCGATGACGCGCTTGTCGCCGACGTGAGGGAGTGCCTTCATGATCGTGCTCCTGTCTTGATGCCTCAGATAATTTTGTATATACAAAAAATGTTGTCAAGCTGGAACCGCGGAGCGGCTATCGCTGGCATACGTCTTGCTCGTGCCGTTTCGTGGGGTTTAGAACGATCCAGAAAACGGGGGAAGGGCTGATGTCAATTCAATCACCGGCACAGGTTGCCGAGAGCGTAGACGCTCCGGCGGACAGCTACGCACGCAAAGCGTTGATCGCATCCAATGTCGGCTATGCGATGGACGGCTTCGATCTGATGATCCTGAGCTTCATGCTGCCCGCGGTTGTGGCGGGGTTGCATCTCACCGGATCGGAGGCGGGATCGCTGATCACGTGGACGCTGATCGGCGCCGTGGTCGGCGGCCTCATCGTCGGCACCCTGAGCGATAAGTTCGGCCGAATCCGCGTGCTGTCGTGGACCATCCTGCTGTTCGCGGTGTTCACCGGCCTGTGCGCATTCGCGCAAGGCTATTGGGATCTTCTGATCTATCGCACCATCGCCGGCATCGGGCTCGGCGGCGAATTCGGCATCGGCATGGCGCTGGTGGCGGAAGCCTGGCCGGCACATAAGCGGGCGCGTGCTTCGTCCTATGTGGCGCTTGGCTGGCAGGCAGGCGTGCTCAGCGCCGCGCTGCTCACGCCGCTGTTGCTGCCGCTGATCGGATGGCGCGGCATGTTCCTCGTCGGCTTGGTTCCAGCGGTCATCGCTTTCGGGCTGCGCCGGTATTTGCACGAGCCGGAGTTGTTCGTGAAGGCGGCCAAGAAGGAAGAGGGGCGCGGCACCAATCCCTACAGCTATCTGTTCGCCAATCGCGAGGCGACGCGCTCCACCATTGGGATCGGCATCATGACGTCGATCCAGAACTTCGGTTATTACGGCATGATGATCTGGCTGCCGTCCTATCTGTCGACGCAGCTCGGCTTTTCGCTCACGCGCTCGGCGTTGTGGACTTCGGTGACGGTGATCGGCGGCGCCTTCGGCATGTGGTTGTTCGGCCAGCTTGCCGACCGCATCGGCCGCAAGCCGCTGTTCGTCGCGTTCCAGGTCGGCGCCATGGTGATGGCTTTCGTCTATCCGCAGATCAAGGATCCGACCTTGCTGCTGATCGCCGGCGGCATCACCGGCATCTTCCTGAGCGGCATGATCGGCGGTTACGGCGCGCTGATCTCGGAAAGCTATCCGACCCAGGCCCGCGCGACGGCGCAGAACGCGCTGTTCAATATCGGTCGCGGCGTCGGCGGGTTCGGGCCGCTGGTGATCGGCCTGCTGGCGACGCAGTATTCTCTGTCGGCGGCGCTGTCGTTCCTGGTCTTTGCCTGGGCGCTCGACATCGTCGCCACCGTGTTCCTGATCAAGGAACGCAAGGGCGAACAGCTCGTCTGAACGGCTGGAAACACGCGCGCCGCAGGCATCGGGAGATGTCTGCGGCGCGTTTTTCTTTTGTACCGTCCGGCCACGGTCTCTGTCCGCGCTTGTTCAGTCGATCAGCACTTCGCCTTCGAGTTCGACCGGGATGTCGAATGGCAGCTCCGCGACACCGACGGCGGACCGTGCGTGTTGCCCGCGCTCCTGTCCGAAGATCTCGATGATCAGATCGGAAAATCCGTTGATGACGCTCGGCATCTCGCGGAAACCGGGCGCGCAGTTCACCATGCCGAACGCGCGAACCCAGGTGATGCGTTCCAGGTCGCCGAGTTCGCGCTGCAGGCTCGCGAGCATCGCCAGCCCGGTGAGGCGGGCAGCGCGATAGGCTTCCTCCTTCGTCACCTCGCTGCCGACGCGGCCGAGCGGCTTGGCGAAACTGCCGTCTTGATCGGTCGGGCCATGTCCGGAAATCAGAGCGCGCTTGCCGCAGATGCGGACGCTGGCGAAGGGGAGAACAACGCCGGGCGGGAAGCGGGGAGGCTGCGGAAGCACGATGCCGAGTTGTTGCAGGCGGTCGGAGATGCGCATTCGGTTTCGGTTCCGTTGAGAGGCAGGTCGTCCCTTCTGTGTTTACCGAAATACGTTGTGACCTCAACGTCATTTGTCAGGTCGACGCGCAGAGGACGACCGATCGCGGAAGGTGCATGAGGAGCTTGTCTCGTCGGTTAGTTGACCCCGGAACCTCGGATTGGATTTCGCTCAATCTCGAACTAGTAGGATTAAGAGGCGTTTGGATTTATGAAAGCGTCGGCGGTTGTCAGCTTGGTAACGCTGCCAGTGTGAAGCTGCCGCCATGCAACGTTATTATTTCGAGATCAAAATCGACGACGCCGTCATCGCCGATGACCGGGGTCGGGACTGCCGCGATCTGGCTGACGCGCACGCGCATGCGGCGAAGATCGTCGCCGATTGCGTGCGTTTCTGCCCGCCGGAGCCGATGGGTAGCCGTGGGCGGATCGCGGTCATGGACACGACCGGGCACCGTCTGCTGACCGTCTTGTTCCCTGCAATGGGACGGCGATCGCGGGGGGCAATGGATCGGGCAAAGCGGCGCGCCAGTCCGCGCACCAAAAGTGGCGTAGCTCTGTGATCGGTCGATAGCGGTCCGCTTTGGTCCGCTCGCTGCCTGACCGATGACCCCGGTATCCACGGGCCCGGCGCAGGCGGGGCCGGCGCCTGGTCAGTGGGGCCGGCAATGCACCGCGGCGATATCGGAATAGGGGATTTCCACCCAGCTTCCGTCCTCGGCGGTGGCCTGCACCGTGGTCTCATAACAGATCAGGTCGAGCTCGATCGTGACGCTATCGCCGTCGATCTTGTCGATGGCGATGGCTCCGCGAACGCTCCGGGCCTGTTCCAGCGCATTCTGTAGTTTCTGTCGGATCGCGAGGTTCATGACGGCTCAACCGTCCTGGCCCCCATTCGTTCCCGTGGGAAGCCGATCCGGTGGGCCGGTTGCGCGCTTTGGCCGCAAAGCCGGTTGTGCGGGAGCGGTCGCGCCGCGTAACGTGTCCGTCCGATCCGGCCACAAAGGCCGGACGATACAAGCGCCGGAACGTCAATCGGCGAACCACGGGGAAACGCTCATGACACGTTGGCTTGGTCTGTTCCTGTCCCTTTTCATAGCGGCGGCTGCGGGTGGCAGCGCCGGCGCGGCGGATTATCCGAACCGGCCGGTCCGCTTCATCGTCGGCTATCCGGCCGGCGGCGCGACCGACATTCTCGCGCGGCTATTCGGCGACTACTATTCGCGCAAGACGGGACAGCAGTTCATCATCGAAAACCGGCCGGGCGCCGGTAACAATATCGGCACCGAGGCGGTGCTGCGTTCGCCGCCGGATGGCTACACGGTGCTGCTGGTCAATCCGGCGAACGGCATCAACGCTTCGCTTTACAAGAAACTCAACTTCAATTTCGTCAAGGAAGTCGAGCCGATCGCCGGCTATATCCGCGTGCCGAACGTGATGGAGGTGCATCCGTCGGTACCTGCGAACACGGTGGCGGAGTTCATCGCTTACGCCAAGGCCAATCCCGGCAAGATCAACATGGCGTCGTCCGGCAACGGCACGTCGATCCATTTGTCGGGTGAGCTGTTCATGCTGATGACCGGCGTGAAGATGACGCATGTGCCCTATCGCGGCTCGGCGCCGGCGCTGACCGATCTCATCGCCGGGCAGACACAGGTGATGTTCGACAACCTGCCGCCCTCGGTACCGCACATCAAGGCGGGCAAGCTGCGCGCGCTTGGTGTCACCACCGCCGTGCGCTCGGAAGCGTTCCCCGATGTGCCGCCGATCGGCGACACCGTGAAGGGCTATGAGGCGAGCGCATGGTTCGGCATTGCCGGGCCGAAAGGCATGCCGAAAGAAGCGGTGAACCTGATCAACAAGCTCACCAACGAGGCGCTGAAAGATCCGGAGATCGTCGCCCGGCTGAAGCAGCTCGGCGGCATCAATATGGGTGGCACGCCAGCCGATTTCGGCAAGGTGATCGCCGAGGAAACCGACAAATGGGCCAAGGTGGTGAAGGCGGCCAATCTGTCGGTGGAGTAGGAGAAACCTGTCTGACCTCATCCTTCGAGACGCGACGCTACGCATCGCTCCTCAGGATGAGGTCAATTCAGGATCGCTCGATACAAATTGCCGGGAACGATGATATCTCTCTGTCCTCATCCTGAGGAGCCTCCGCAGGAGGCGTCTCGAAGGATCGAGGACAGCCACTGACGCATCGCTGGGACCATTTCGGTCCTACAGCCAAAATAGACAATGACACAATCCAAGAAACGCCCCGAAGACCTGCGCAGCCATCGCTGGCTCGGCGTCAGTGACCTGCGCTCGTTCGGGCATCGCTCGCGACTGCGCCAGTTCGGCTATGACGCCGACGACTGGTCCGGCAAGCCGGTGATCGGCATCATCAACACCTGGAGCGAGATCAACGCCTGTCACGCGCACTTGCGTGATCGGGCCGAGAGCGTGAAGCGCGGCGTGCTGCAGGCCGGTGGCTTCCCGGTCGAGATTCCGGCGATGTCGTTGTCGGAGCCGTTCGTCAAGCCGACGACCATGCTCTACCGCAACTTCCTCGCCATGGAGACCGAGGAGAGCCTGCGCTCGCTGCCGCTCGACGGCGCGGTGCTGCTCGGCGGCTGCGACAAGACCACGCCGGGTCTCGTCATGGGCGCGATCTCCATGGGCATCCCGGCGATCTATGTGCCGGCCGGCCCCGCGTTACGCGGGAACTGGCGCGGCCAGACGCTTGGCTCCGGCTCCGATGCTTGGAAATACTGGATGGAGAAGCAGGCCGGCAACATCACCGAGCAGGAGTGGGGCGAGATCGAGGGTGGCGTGTCGCGCTCGTTCGGCACCTGCATGGTGATGGGAACGGCCGCGACGATGATGGCGATCGTCGAGGCGCTCGGCCTCGCGCTGCCCGGTTCATCGTCGATCCCGGCGGCGGATTCGAGCCACCCACGCATGGCGATGGTCGCCGGCCGCCGCATCGTCGAGATGGTGTGGGACGATCTCACGCCCGACAAAATCCTGACGCCGGCGGCGTTCGACAACGCCATCAAGGTACATATGGCGCTCGGCGGCTCGACCAACGCGATCATCCATGTGATCGCCATGGCACGCCGCGCCGGCATTCCGCTCGACATGCAGCGGTTCGACGACCTGTCGCGCGAGATTCCGGTGATCGCCAATATTCGGCCATCAGGAACGTACTTGATGGAAGACTTCTATTACGCCGGCGGGCTGCGCGCGCTGATGAACGCGATGCGCGACAGGCTCGATCTCTCGTGCATGACGGTGACGGGGCGTCCGCTCGCCGACAGTTTCGAGGGCGTGGAAATCTATCAGCCCGATGTGATCCATCCGCTCTCCGATCCGATCTATGCGGAAGGGGCGACGGCGGTTCTGACCGGCAATCTCGCGCCGAACGGCTGCGTGATGAAGCCTTCGGCGGCGGAGCCGCGTCTGACGCAGCATCGCGGCAAGGTGATCGCGTTCGAGGACTACAACCATATGGCGCGCGAGGTCGACCGCGACGATCTCGATGTGACGCCGGACCATATCCTCGTGCTCAAGAACGCCGGGCCGAAGGGCGGCCCCGGCATGCCGGAATGGGGCATGCTGCCGATCCCGAAGAAACTGGTGAAGCAGGGTGTGCGCGACATGCTGCGCATTTCCGACGCGCGCATGAGCGGCACCAGTTATGGCGCGTGCATCCTGCATGTGGCGCCGGAAAGCTATGTCGGCGGCCCGCTCGCCTTCGTCGAGACCGGCGACGAGATCGAGGTCGATGTCGCGCGCCGCCGCATCCATCTGCATGTGTCGGACGCGGAACTGGCGCGCCGCCGCGCCGCGTGGACGCCGCCGCCGCCGCGCTATCTGCGCGGCTACGGGGCGATGTTCGCCGAGCATATCGGTCAGGCCGACGAAGGCTGCGACTTCGATTTCCTCAAAGCCGGCCCGACGATCCCGGAGCCGGAAATTCATTGAGCGATTGTTAGCTGTGATGCCCGCACTTCTCGCGGGCATCACGGAGAGACGGTTTTACGCGGGTTTCCGCACGCTCATCACGGTGAGCGAGCGCGTTGTGCCGGTCGGTGTCTCGAATTCGATCGACTGGTTGACCGACAGCCCGATCAGCGCCGCGCCGATCGGCGTCAGCACGGAAATCTTGCCTTCGTCGAGATTGGCTTCGTCGGGATAGACGACGATGACCGAGCGGGTCTTGCCGGTGTCGTCGTCGCGGTAGACGACCTGCTTGCCCATGGTGACGAGGTTGGACGACGCGCCGTCGTCGTCAACCACGGTGGCGCGGTCGACCTCGCGGGCGAGGAACTCGGCGGTGCGCGGGAATTTCTCCGATGCGGCATCGGCGAGGCGGCGCAGCCGCTCGCTGTCATCGGTGGTGAGCGTGATATTCGGCAGATGGTTCATGTCAGCCTCCCATGATCGTGCGTGCTGCACGGAACGGATCAAGACGCAGCAAAGCCGCGCTTGGGTGAATGTTGGATTGTGAGGGTTCAGGTCAGCCCGGACGGGCGGTCGAAAAAAGATGCACGTCCGGGCTAGACGCCGGCGTGCAGGCGTCCCGCGCGAAAAAAGATCTGCTGCTGGTGCGACGGACGGAACATGACAGAAAAGCTAGGCGCTCGCAGGCAAATGTCAATATGGCTTGAATCGGCTCGAAGCACGGCTAGTCGAGCTTGAATCCCTTTTCGCGCACGAATGTGCCGAAATCGGCGCGCTGCGGGATGGCATATTGTCGCGCCTTGTCGTCGGACCAGCCGTAATCCGCGCGCTCGCCGAAGTCGGCGACGGCGCGCTGCTTGGCATAGGGCAGGACGGTTTCGCGGTAACGGTCGTAAGTGTCGATCGCTTCGGCGCTGCGGCTGTCGTCGAACCTGTTTTCGTGAACGGTGACCGAAAGCGGCAGCCGTGGCGTGATCCGGTTCGGGAAATGCGGCCAGCCGACGCACAAACCGGCGACCGGAATGACGCGCTCCGGCAATCCGAGAAGCGTGCTCACGGTTGCCGCGTGGTCGCGGATCACGCTGATCGGGCAGCAGCCGAGACCGATCGCTTCCGCCGCGCGGATGAAGGTCGCGAGCACGATGCCGGCATCGACCGCGGCATTGAAGAACTGGTCGAGATGATCGTTGGGGAATGGCGTGCCCTTGCGCGCGGCGAGTTGCGTCAGCCGGCGCCCGTTGGCGAGCACCACGACGAACGCCGGAGCCTCGCGCGTCCACGGCATGTCCGGCAGTAGCGGCGTGATCGCGTCGCGCAACGTACCGTCGCTGACGATCATCAGGTCGGCCTGCTGCAGATCGCTTTTCGACGGCGCCGACAGCGCGCAGGCGCAGAGCGCCCGGAGGAGGTCGGGCGCAACCGGTTCGTCGCGGAACTTGCGATGCGAACTGTGCCCGGCAATGCGCGCCAGCTCGTCGAGACCCCGCCAGGCGGCATCGATCCGGAACGGTTCGTTGAAGCGACGCTGCAACAGGCCGGCGACGGTGTCGTGAAGGGGCTCATCCGGCATCGTCTTCGCTCCGTGCAGGGCTGCCCGGCGTTGGGGGCGGGCGGAATTGAACCATCGGCGGCAGTGGTTTAAGACGCGCCGTTCAGCATCAGGCAATGACCATGGCCGAGGATATTCCGTTTAACAAGAAACTCGATCTCGCCCCGGAAACGGTGGACGAGCCGGTCCCCGGCGTGCGCCGCGTGATGTGCGACAATCCCGGCCCGTTCACCTTCAAGGGGACGATGAGTTACATCGTCGGCCGCGGCAAGGTCGCGATCATCGATCCGGGGCCGGACGACGAACGCCATGTCAAGGCGTTGCTCGATGCGGTGCGCGGCGAGACGGTGACGCATATTGTCGTCACCCACACGCACCGCGACCATTCGCCGGCGGTACCGGCGATCAAGGCGGCGACCGGCGCTACCGTCTATGCGGAAGGGCCGCACCGCGCCGCGCGTCCGCTGCATATCGGTGAGATGAATCCGCTCGATTCGTCCGGCGATCGGGATTTCAAGCCGGACATTGCTGTGGCCGATGGCGACGTGATTGAGGGCGACGGCTGGGCGCTCGAGTCCGTGGCGACGCCGGGCCACACCGCCAACCACATGGCGTTCGCGTTGAAGGATCGCGACATCCTGTTCGCCGGCGACCATGTGATGGGCTGGTCGACCTCGATCGTCGCGCCGCCGGACGGCGCCATGAGCGATTATATGGGCTCGCTGTCCAAGCTCTCGGAGCGGCCGGAGCAGCTTTATTTCCCCGGCCACGGCCCGGCCATTCCCGACGCGGTGCGGTTCGTCGCCTATTACCGGCTGCACCGCAGGGCGCGCGAGGATTCCATCCTGCATTGGCTGGCGAAAGGCGAGACCGACATTCCGACCATCGCACGGGCGAGCTATATCGGCATCGATCCGCGACTTCTGAAGGCCGCGGGGCTGTCCGTGCTTGCGCATCTGGAGGATCTGGTGGCGCGCGGCATCGTCGTCACCGCCGATGGCGGCCCGCCGTCGATCGACGCGCGTTACCGCTTGCGCTGAGCGGGTTTCTGCGCCGGGGCATTCTTCTCGGCGGCGCGCTCCGCATTGCGCTCGGCCTCACGGTCGAGCCGCGCCTGCGCTGCGGTGGTGGCTTCGTCGATATCATCGAGCAGCACGCGCACGCGCGTCGCGTTCTCGCCGCCGAGATCGAGGAACGGATAGCGTGCGGCGGAGCGCGCATCGACACGGCTGTCCTTGCCGCTGGCGCGCACGCGGATCACCACATAATCGCGGAAGCCCATCACCGGCGAGCGTGCCACCGCTTCGACGATGCCGTCGCGACGGCCGGCGACCGGCGCCCGTGCGTCGACCACGCGCCACTTGCGCTTGGTGACGACGTCGAGCGCGGCGTTGTAGGCCACCGCCGGCGGCGAGGAGACCTGCAACGGCGCGAGATCAGGGAACGAGGCTTTCTGCGCCTGTACCTTGGCCGCGGAGAAATCGTTACTGCCGCGTTCGCGCAGGCGCGCGATCACGTCGTAGCGCGGCGGATCGGCCGTGTCGGTGGTGACATCGGGGACGCTTGGCTGCTTGTAGTTGCGCCAGGCGAGATAGGCGGGATAGGGCAGCAGCGCCGCCGCCAGCACGATGCCGAGCAGCGCCGAGCCGAGGCCGTTCAACCCCTGCCGCCAGATCGCGATCAGCGCGACGATGCCGAGCAGGATCGCGAACACCGCGAACGCGAGCGCGGCGGCGAAGGTCGCGAGCGATGGGCCGATCTCCAGCAGTTCGGAGCGGATCACCACGACCGACAGCGCGGCAACGATCAGCGCGAATACGGCGATCCGCCGGGACCACACCGCGGCCGCGGATTGCATCTGATCGGAGAAACGCCGGCGTACCATGACTATCCGCACACTTTCTTGAGCGCCGCCCATTCCGCCGGATCGAGCAGCGGCGTGCCGTTGCTCGCGCGGGCGCGAGCATTGATCACGGACACGCGCAGCCGCGTGTCGGGATGATCCATCAGGATCTTCATGCCCGGTTCGGTGGCGCCGCCGATCCGCGTCAGCAGCGTGCCGAGCGCGCGGGCGTTGCCGCCGATCTGGTTCATCAGATCGACGGCATAGGCGTCCGCCGCCGTCTCGACGTCGCGGGTATAGGAGGATTGCAGCACGGTGCGCGCGGCGACCACCACGGCGCCGCCGCCGACGAAGTCGCCGAGCAGCATACCGAACAGGAACGACAGACCCGCGCCCTGCAGCACCGAGCGGGTGCCGTCGCGATGCGCGAGATGGCCCATCTCGTGGGCAATGACGCCGGCGAGTTCGTCGGGATTGTCCGCCTTGGCGATCAGCCCCTGGAACACATAGACGGTGCCGCCCGGCAGCGCGATGGCGTTGGCTTCCTTGCGCCGGACGACCGACGCCTTCACCGTGACCGGCAGACCGGCATCCTGATTGAGCCGCGCGATCAGCTTGGCGAAGGGGGCGAGGCCGGCGGCTTCGCCCCGGCCGGTGCCGCATTCGAACGGCACGCCGCTGGCGCTGGCGGTGTCGAGCATGGCGCGGGTCTGCATCTCGACGGCGGCGCCAAGCTTGCGCTCCAGCGACACCGGAATGATCGGCGCGAGCTTCTCGGCGATTACCGGTACGCCGAACCACGCGACCAGCAGCAGCGACACGGTCGCCGCCAGCGTCCAGGCGATGACGTGGCCACGCTGGCGTTTCGCCAGCTTGCCGGTGCGGTCGATGCCTTCCGCATAGTCGTCGATGGCGGCGATCAAAACCGGGTCGGCGACTTCGAGCCGCGCCGCCACCGGATCGTGCTTGCGCGCGAGCCGCATGATCCGGTCCGGCGTCGCGACGCTTTCCAGTTCGTCATAACGCCATTCGGCGAGCACGCGGCTTTGCGCGTCGGTGACGCGCAAGACCTTGTCGGTCAACTCCACCGCCACGTCATGACGGGCGCTGGTCTTGCCGTCATAGAATAGTCCGGCGCCGATGGTCATCGATCAAATCCCGCCGACATGCAGAGCGTCCGCCAATCCCTCACCGACCGGTGAGCCGGGCTCGCCGGCGGCCTCGACATGATCGAGGCCGGCGAGGCCCGCGAGTTCAGTCGATTCGACGGTGAGACGCCACTGCGGCATCACCACGGCCCCACGATACAGGGTGGAGAGCCCCAGCATGGCGACCACATAGAAGCCAAGTCCGATCAGTGAGGCGGCGAATTCACGCAGGATCGAGACGTCGCCGTTGCCGAGCAGCGCGCCATAGATCATCACCAGCGGAATGGCGGCAAGGCCCAGCGCCAGCAGGAACAGCAGCGCAAGCCCCGCGAAGCGCAGATAAAGGCCGTACATCGGCAGCGTGCGCAGATGCGAGCGGGCGGTGATCGCGCCGATCCGCAGGCCCGATACCCACCAGCGGGCGCGGATCGCCTGGAATGCGGGATAAAGCAGGAGACCGAGCACGAGCGTCACGCCGGCCGACAGCAGCGCGAAGACGATGGCGCCGGCAAAGTCCGGATTGTCGTGGGCGATCCGCTCGAGGAAGTCGTCGCTGCTCTCGGCAAAGGCGCGGCTCAAAACATCGGGATCGAAGCTCTGGCCGAGCGCGGTGAGACCGGCGGCGAGCGGCAGCGCCACCAGCAGCCACAGCGGCAGGCCGCGCAGGAACAGCGAAAAGCCATAGCCGTCGAACCGGCCGGGCAGGGTGCCGTAGAACGTATGTCGCATTTTGAACCGTTCGAGCCGCGATTCCTTCCAAGGGAACGCAAGGCCGAGGGTCAGGGCCGTGAGGCTCCACCAGATCGTGGCGCAGATGGCATAACGCACCGCCGAGCCTTCCTGATGGAAGCGCAGGCCGCGATAGATGGTGCGGGAGGCGCGGTAACGGCGGGCGCGGAACACGGCATATTGGCCGAGCACGAACAACAGCGCGATGCCGAGCGAGCCGGACATCTGTCCGAAGGCGCCGACGTCGAGCGCGGCGAGGAAGAAGGCGGCATAAACCGGCACCAGCAAGGCGAGTGCGATCAGGAAGCCGATCAGCAGTTCGGCGGCGGTGCCGGAATATTCGATGCTCTCGCCATTGACCTCGGTGCTCGACCACAGGAACCGGCGGACGTCGGTGGTCA
Organism: Pseudolabrys sp.; assembly: GCA_019635575.1. Classification (GTDB taxonomy): domain Bacteria; phylum Pseudomonadota; class Alphaproteobacteria; order Rhizobiales; family Xanthobacteraceae; genus Pseudolabrys. The sequence goes on from JAHBZF010000025.1 coordinate 18,973, forward strand.
GCCAGAACCGGTAGATGCCGAGCGTGACCATCAGCAGCAGTGCGCCGCGGGTCAGCAGGCGCCAATAGGCGCGCGCGTCGCCGGTGAACCGGATCGGGAACGGCGGGGCCGCCGGCGCGGGTGGGCTGGTCATCCCGGCAGGGATAGTCGAGCCGCGCCGGGCAGGCAATGCCGGCTATTCCGCCGCCTCCACGGTCGGCAGGACATGGCTTTTGAATTGCTCGCGCAGGGTTGTTTTCTGGATCTTGCCGGTGGCGGTGTGGGGGATTTCCGTCACGAACGCCACGTCGTCCGGCAGCCACCATTTGGCGACCTTGTCGCGCATGAAGTCGAGCAGCTCCTCGCGGGTGGCGCGCTCGCCCTCCTTGAGCACGACGATCAGCAGCGGCCGTTCGTCCCATTTCGGATGCGGCGCGCCGATCACTGCCGCCTCCGCGACCTTGGGATGGCCGACCGCGAGGTTCTCCAGCTCGATGGTGGAAATCCATTCGCCGCCGGACTTGATCACGTCCTTGGCGCGGTCGGTGACGTGCATGTAGCCGTGCGGATCGATGGTGGCGACGTCGCCGGTGTCGAAGAATCCGTCGTCGTCGAGAATGTCGCCGCCGTCGCCCTTGAAATATTCGCGCGCCACGGCCGGCCCGCGCACCTTGAGCCGGCCGAAGGTCTTGCCGTCCCACGGCAATACGCGGCCGTTGTCGTCGGTGATCTTCATCTCGACGCCGAACGGCGGATGGCCTTGCGTCTGCTGCAGGTCGAGCCGCGCCATACCGGTCAGGCCCGCATAGTCCGGCTTCATGGTGCAGAGCGAGCCGAGCGGCGACATCTCGGTCATGCCCCAGGCGTGGATGACCTCCACGCCGTAATTCTTCTCGAACTTCTCGGTCATCGCGCGGGGGCAAGCGGAGCCGCCGATCACCACGCGCTTGAGATAGGGCAGCTTGAGGTTGTTGGCTTCCATGTGTTGCAGCAGCATCAGCCACACGGTTGGCACCGCTGCGGTGAACGTTACTTTGTAAGTGTCGAGCAGTTCGTAGATCGACGGCCCGTCCATCTTCGCGCCGGGCAGCACGAAGGTGGCGCCAACCATCGGCGTCGAGAACGCGAGCGACCAGCCGTTGGCATGGAACAGCGGCACTACCGGCATGCAGACATCGTTGGAGCGCAGACCCTTGGAATCCGGCAGCGCCGCCATGAAAGCGTGCAGCACATTGGAGCGGTGCGAATACAGCACGCCCTTGGGATGCCCGGTGGTGCCGGAGGTGTAGCACATGCCGGCGGCGGTGTTCTCGTCGAACGAGACCCACGCGAAATCGCCGTCGGCCTCGGCGATCCAGTCCTCGTAGGCGATGGCATTTTTTAGCGTCGTCTTCGGCATATGCGCGCCGTCGGTGAAGACGATGTAGCGTTCGATGGTCGGCAGCTTGTCGGCGAGCTTTTCCAGGAGCGGCACGAAGGTGAGGTCGGTCATCATCACGCGATCCTCGGCGTGGTTGATGATCCAGATCTGCTGGTCGGGAAACAGCCGAGGATTGACGGTGTGATACACCGCGCCGATCCCGGTGATGCCGTACCAGGCTTCAAGATGCCGCCAGGTGTTCCATGCCAGCGTCGCGACGCGATCGCCGTTGCGGATGCCGTCGCGGGCGAGGCGTTGCGCGACTTTTAAAGCGCGTCGGCGGATGCTCGCATAGTCGGTGGTGTGGATCGGCCCCTCGATCGAGCGGCTGATCACCTTGCGGCCGCCATGCTGGATCGCGGCATGATCGATGATGCGATGGATCAGCAGCGGCCAGTCTTGCATCAGACCCTGCATGGGCCTCTCCCTGTTTGTTCCGCCCCTCGCCGTCTGTTTGCCCGCGGCTTATGCCAAGGTTAGCGCGCGGGCGGCGGCTTGCAACTGATGGCCGTTGCGAAAGCGTGGGGTTCCGCTCGCTTTCCGCAAGCGAACCACTTAACCTGATGAGGTGAAGTGGCGGATCGCGATAGCGCAGGGCCGGACGATACGGCGCTTCCTGCTGGCTTTGGTCCTGATGCTGGCATCGCCGGTTCTGGCGGCGGCACAGGACGTCCCGCTGCCGCGCCAGCGTCCGAAAATCGTCGTGCCGGTCGAGCCGCATTCGTTCGCCGAAGCGGTGGCCGGCCTCGATTTTGATTTCGCCTCCGTTTCCGACCAGCCGACGCCGTGCCTCGTCGATCTCGATGCCGTGGCCCTGATCGAGCCGCTGCCGCGGCTGATCGGCCCCGGCCAGTGCGGCGGCCCCGACATGGTACGGATGCGCACCATCTTCCTGCGCGACAAGCGTCCGGTCACGATCAATCCGCCACTGACGCTGCGCTGCCGGATGGCAGGCACCTTCGCGCATTTCGTGCGCGACGAACTGACGACGATCCTGAAGGCCGGCGGCCGCACGCTGCGCAGCATCGACGGCACCGGCTCCTACGAATGCCGCGGCCGCAACCGGATCGTCGGCGCCAAGGTCAGCGAGCACGGCAAGGGCAATGCCATCGATATCCATTCGGTGAGCTTCACCGACGGCTCGGAGCTGTTCCCGACCGACCTGCTGGCGAACAAGGAATTGCGCGAAGTCCTGAAGGCTGCGGCCTGCGAAAAGTTCGCGACCGTGCTCGGTCCGGGATCGGACGGCTATCACGAGGAACACGTCCACATTGATCTCGCCGAGCGGCGCAACAACTACAAGATGTGCCAGTGGAACGTGCTGACGGCGACGGCGTCCGGGGTCGTGACCGGCGTGGTGCCGCTGCCGCGTCCGCGCCCGGTGGAGGGCGAAGCCGTCGACGAAGCCGACGAACGGCCGGACGAATAGCCGGGCTGAACAGCCCTTGCACGATCCCTTTAGGCTTTGCCCGGTAAAAGGGCCTGATGGTCCTGACACGAGACACGATGGCGGTCCGCTCCGCCCCGCGACCGGCGCCGCGGCGCGGGCTGACCCGGCGGCGGCTGCTGACGGCCGGATTCGGCGTCGCCGGCCTCACCGGCCTGATGGGCGCCGGCACCACGGCTTACGCCGCCAATGAGGCGGCCAACGACCTCGTCCTCACCCGCTATCGGCTTATCCCGCCGGGCTGGCCAGCCGGTCAGACGCTGTCGATCGCCGTCGTTGCCGATATCCATGCCGCCGGGCCGAACATGGCGTTGCCGCGCGTCGAGGAGATCGTCGCGCGGACCAATGCGCTCGGCTGCGATCTGATCCTGCTGCTCGGTGACTATGTCGCGCATCATCGCTTCATTACCGAGACGGTGCCGGACGCTGCCTGGGCCGGCGTGCTCGCCAAATTGAAGGCGCCGCTCGGCGTCTATGCGATTTACGGCAACCACGACTGGTGGCACGGCATCGAGAGCGTGCGCGCGGCGCTCAAGCTGGCGCATATCCCGGCGCTGGAGAACGATGCGCTGCTGCTCGGGCCGCCGGGCGCGCGGTTCTGGCTGGCCGGGCTCGGCTGCACCATCGCCCACCGGATCGGCCGCGGCCGGTTTCGCGGCGTCGACGACCTCCCCGGAACGATGGCGCTGATCACCACCGACGATCCGGTGATCCTGATGGTGCACGAGCCGGATGCCTTCGTGAACATGCCGCCGCGCGTCAGCCTCACGCTCGCCGGCCATACCCATGGCGGGCAGATCCGCGTGCCGGGCCTGTGGTCGCATTGGGTGCCGTCGGCTTACGGCAAGCGCTTCGCCTACGGACACATTATCGAGGACAACCGGCACATGATCGTGTCGGGCGGGCTCGGCACCAGCGCGGTACCGCTGCGGCTCGGCGTGCCGCCGGAAATCCTGCGCATCGATCTGGGCTGACTCGCCTCAAATAAAAACGGCGCCGGATCGCTCCGGCGCCGTCCAGCCCCCTCGAAACGAGGGATCAGTTGGTGGACATGCCACCGAACAGCGCGACGCGCGAGTTGCTCGGCGAGTCACCCTGCTTCGGCGCGAGCACGACGACCATCGTCCCGCTCTTCACCCGGTTATAGAGATCGATCACGTCCTCGTTGGTCATGCGGATGCAGCCCGAGGAAATCGCTTCGCCGATATATTCCGGCTGGTTGGTGCCGTGGATGCGATACAGCGTGTCGTGGTTGCCCTGATAGAGATACAGCGCGCGGGCGCCCATCGGATTATGCGGGCCGGGACCGACGAAGTTCGGCACGTCCAGGCGCTTCTTGATGTCGGCGGTGGGAGTCCAGGTCGGCCACTCGGCCATGCGCTGGATCTTGGCGACGCCGGAGAAGGCGAGAGCTTCTTCGCCGACGGCCACGCCGTAGCGGATCGCCTTGCCGTTATCGAGCACGTAGTAGAGGTAGCGCGCATCGCTATCGACGACGATCGTGCCGGGCGCTTCCTTGCGGTGGTAGGACACGATGTGGCGCTTGAAATTGTCGGGAATGTTGACCTTCTCGTAGGGCGCCTTGGCCAGCAGCGCCTTGTCGCGCGGCTTCAGGTTCGCCTCAGACGACGGTTCCAGGGTGGACTGCATGCAGCCCCCCAGCATCAACCCTACGCCTACCAGGATGATACCGAGCCCACGTGCTTTCATTTTCATATTCCTCTGGCAGCCGCTGGCCGGACTATGCCCGGATTCGGCCATCTCGCGGATGCAATTAACCTAAAAGACGCCGCCACTACCACAACTCTTGCGCCATTTTGCCTCAGTCGGTGTGAATCTGTGGCAGGAATACCGCAGTTGCGAACCGCTCCAGGTTCCCCCGTTTGGGATAGAGTGTCGTCTCTGTGTGGGAGCTTGGCGCGCAACGGTTAACGGCCGGTTTACCATAACGCGCGATGACGGGTGGACCGGCGCCGAAGGCAGCCGGTGCGGCGCGAAAGTCACGATACTTCACGATTTGTCGCCCATTTCCGCCGCCTTTGGCGCAGAACATTCCTGTGTCGGTTGGCCTCAACCGTGCCGGCCGGCGCAAGAGCGTCACACAAGGACGCCCGAAGGGAACGCCAGCGAAACGCATAGGAAAGGGGGTCCAGAAATGCCGGACCGCAATACCTCTCATCATTCTCACGACCACGGCCGCGCGACCGGCCGGACTGCCTCGGATCGCGGCTGGGCGGGAACCAGCCTCCATGACCAGTATCGTGCCATCGGGATTTCCGCGGTGGCTGCGGCAATGCGTTGGCCGGACCCGGCTCCCGATACCGACCAACACGGCCGCGACCGCCGCGCGGATGAACTTCCGCTGCGCCTGCGCGATCTCGACTGACGGGTTGATTGACCGGTCGTCGTGCCAGCGGCGGCCCGTTTCATCCAGCCTCAACCCGGTCAGCCTTGGCCCGATCCAGCCCCCGACGCCGTGGTGAAGCCGGGGCGGTGCGCGCTGGCCCGCGTGTCGCTGTTTTTGTGACCGCTTTTCTCATGGGCTCTTGTCACATGACTGTGGTCGGGACACTTTAACGGACATCTCCACTGGTGGCCGAGACCGTTTGCTGTCCGGCGATCGTCGATTTGGATCGTTGAAGGGCGCGGATGCTTACGGCCTATGTCCTGAAAAGCGGGATGCTGGAACGTCACCTCGTCGAGGTGAACGACCAGATTCCCGACGCCGCGGTATGGGTCGACCTGGTCTCGCCGACGCCGGGCGAGGACAAGGTGGTGGAGAAGCTGCTCGGCATCGCCGTCCCGACCCGCGAGGAGATGCAGGAGATCGAGGTTTCGAGCCGCCTGTATATCGAGAACGGCGCGCGCTACATGACCGCGACGTTGATGTGCCAGTCCGATACCGCGACGCCGAAGCACACCGCGGTGACGTTCATTCTCGCCGGTCAGCGGCTGGTGACGGTGCGTTACGACGAACCGCGGCCCTTCACCATCGTCGATCACAAGCTCGGCCGCGCCTGCCAGGCGAATGTATCGGGCGAGACGGTGCTGACCGACCTGCTCGATGCGGTGGTCGATCGTGCCGCCGACATCCTCGAGCGCGCCGGCGCCGAGGTCGATCAGGTCTCACATGCGATCTTCGAGCCGGAGGATGCCGCAAGCCCGCGCATGTCGCAGAACGAAATCCTGCGCTCGCTCGGCCGCAAGGGCGACCTGGCGTCGAAAGTGCGCGAGAGCCTCGTCTCGGTCGGGCGCGTGCTGATCTTCCTGCTCAACGAAGCGGAAGGCATGCGCTGGTCCAAGGACACGCGCACCCAGTTGAAGTCGATGCAGCGCGATGTCAGCGGCCTGACCGATCACGCGACCTACCTGACCAACAAGATCACGTTCCAGCTCGACGCGATGCTCGGCATGGTGTCGATCCAGCAGAATGACATCATCAAGATCTTCTCGGTGGCGGCCGTGGTGTTCATGCCGCCGACCTTGATCGCGTCGATCTACGGCATGAACTTCAAACACATGCCGGAACTGGAATGGCTGCAGGGCTATCCGTTCGCGATCGGCCTGATGGTGCTCGCCGCGGTCATCCCGGTGATCTACTTCAAATGGAAGAAGTGGCTGTAGCGATTTAGCGCCGCTGCAACCTTGCCGCGAAATCTTTGCGTTGCCGCGCGATTTTCCCGGTTCGTGCCGTGTTGTCTGCGCGAGCGCGGAGTCATCTCCTTGATCCGACTCCGGAAATTTCGCCCAAAAAAACAGAATCTTTTTCTTAAAGAATCAGCGACGGTACGCACGGCGCCGACATGTCTGGCGTTCGGCCAAATGGAATCTGCCGCACCGGTTCGCGAAGCGCGAACAGGCTTCTCCCCGGCGAGGCAGGAAATGTCGCAATACAGGAGCCGTGCACCATGACTGATGAAACGTCACCGTCTGCCCGTATCATTGTCGTCGCCAATGAGAAGGGCGGATCGGGCAAATCGACCGTTGCCGTCAACCTCGCGATCGGCCTCATCCGCGCCGGCAATTCGGTCGCGACCATCGACCTCGATACGCGGCAGCGCAGTCTGACGCATTTCATCGACAATCGTTTGATGTGGGCGCGGGAGATGAATCTCGATCTGCCGGCGCCGACGCATCTGTGCTTCGACGAAGAGGGCGAATTCCAGACCGGTAACGAGGTCGCGGGCCGCGAGGCGTTCGGTACGGCGGTCGAGACGTTCGCGTCCGATCACCGCTACGTCATCATCGATACGCCCGGCCACATGCACTATCTCGGCGCGATGGCGCATTCGCTCGCGGACACGCTGGTGACGCCGCTCAACGACAGCTTCGTCGATCTCGAAGTGCTCGGCAGCGTCGATCCGAAGACCTTCGCGATTGCCGCGCCGGGGCACTATGTGGACGTGGTCGAAGCGGGTCGCCGCACGCGCATCACCGGCGAGCTTGACTGGATCGTGCTGCGCAACCGGCTCTCCACCACCAGGAACCGCAACAAGGAACTGGTCGGCACCGCGCTCGCTCATCTTGCCGAAGCCAACGGTTTCCGCATCGTCGATGGGCTCGCCGAACGGACGATCTTCCGCGAATTTTATCCGCGCGGCCTCACGGCGATGGACGAACTGACCAAGGCGACACTCGGCGTGCGGCCGACCATGTCGCACCTCACCGCGGCTCTGGAAATGCAGAGCCTGCTGCGCGCGGTGATGCGGCTGCCGGCGAGCGCCCCGGAGCGCGACGAGGAAATCAGCGTCGAGGATACGGCTGGGCAGCACGTCGCGGCCGCCTGATCGCGGTTCGTATCCAACGCAAACAAAGCAGAGCCCCGGTCCGCCGGGGCTTTTGCTTTTCGGAGGTGGCGCTATCCCCGCTCACCTCGTGCCGGCCTGATCAGCCCGGTTTCGACGGCGATGGCGACGGCATGCACGCGGTTGCGCCCGCCGAGCTTGCGGGTCGCGACCCGCAGATGGTGCTGCACCATGCTTTTGCTGAGGGAGAGCGTCTGCGCGATCTCGTCGGCCGAGCGGCCGTTGGCGAACAGCGTGAGTGCCGTCAGCTCGGTCGCGTCCAATGGTCGGGTCATTCAGGTGGTTCGTCTGGCCTGCCGGTCGATACCCATCATGCACGACATTCACGGCAGAACTGCGAATGCCTTGTGGTTCGCGTGCGGTGATTTTGGGCAATCGCCGGAGCGGTCCGTGCCGGTCGGTCTCAGACGTGCTGACCGCCGTTGATGTGAATTTCGGCGCCGTTCACATAGGACGATGTCTCGGTGCACAGCACATAGATGATCTTCGCCACTTCGTCCGGCGTGCCGAGGCGGTGCATCGGAATTTGCTCGGCGACGATCTTGTCGGTTCCCGGCGACAGGATCGCGGTGTCGATCTCGCCCGGCGCGATGGCGTTGACGCGCACGCCGAGCTTGCCGAAGTCGGCGGCCATCTCGCGGGTCAGGGAGGCGAGGGCGGCCTTCGAGGTGGCGTAGGCGGCGCCGGCGAACGGATGCACGCGCGAGCCGGCGATCGAGGTGACGTTGACCACCGATCCTTTCGCCGCCTGCAATTCATCGAGCAGGCCGCGCGCCAGCATGATCGGCGCGAAAAAGTTCACCTGGAACACATGGTGCCAGTCGTCGCGGGTGGTGGCGATGGCACTCAACCGGCCGCCGCCGTCACCCTTGGGGGAAATGGCGGCGTTGTTCACCAGTGCGTCGAGCAGATGATCGGGCAATCGCCGCTTGATCTCGGCGATCGCCGCGTCGGTCGAGGCGGGATCGGCGAGGTCGACCTGGATATGGTCCTCCGGCCCCATCTCCCACGGACAGTTTTCCGGGAAGCCGTGCCGCGAGCAGGTGATGACCCGCCAGCCTGCGGCGGAGAACCGCTTCACGGTGGCGTGGCCGATGCCACGGCTCGCGCCGGTGAGCAGAAGAACCCGGCGGCGCTGATTGTCTGAGGGGGTGGGCATGGGGGCGATGTTAGCTCACGGGTAAAGGCGCGTCTTGTCCCACCCGCCGCCGGCGGCGGGGGTGAAGACCACGCGGTCATGCAGGCGGAACGGCCGGTCCTGCCAGAATTCCATGCTCTGCGGGCGGATGCGGTAGCCCTGCCAGTGCGGCGGGCGCGGCACGGTGCCGATCGCGTATTTGGCGGTGTAGATCGCGATCGCCTTCTCGAAGGCGAGGCGGCTTTCCAGCGGCTCGGACTGGTTGCTGGCCCAGGCGCCGATCTGCGCCGGCTTGGCGCGGGTGGCGAAATAGGCGTCGGATTCCGCCGGCGATACCACCTCGACCGGGCCGCGGATGCGGATCTGCTTGTTGAGCGACTTCCAGTGGAACACGGCGGCGGCCTTGGGATGGGCGGCAAGCTCGCGGCCCTTCTGGCTGGTGGCGTGGGTGTAGAACACGAAACCCCGATCATCGACGCCCTTGAGCAGCACCATCCGTACGTCGGGGAGCCCGTCGGCATCGACCGTGGCCAGCGCCATGGCGTTCGGGTCGCGCGGCTCGGACCGGCCTGCCTCCTCGAACCAGGCATGAAACAGCGCCATCGGCTCCTCGGCGGCGGTGAAATCACCACTCGTTAACCAGGCCGGGTGTTTGATCGACGACGTGTCTGACATGACCTACCAACAGGATTCGCGGGCCGGGACCACCCGGCGCGGCGGTTATAAAGGAAGCGGACGGATGCGCCTATGGCTGCGCCGGCTGCCGCCGCTGATCGCCGCCGGGATGCTGGGCCTCGCCTGCGCCGGCTGCAGCATGTCCTACCAGCTCGACAACCTGTTCTCGAAATCCGGCAGTTCGGCGAAGGGCGATCCGGAAACCACCGGCTCGATCCCGAAGGCGGAACAGATGCCGCCCGACGCCGATCTCGTCTTTGCGCGCCGCGCCGCCGCCGAGGTGCTGCGCGGCGGGCGCAAGGACATCAGCCTGTCGTGGGAGAATCCGGCGACCGGCGCCTATGGCACGGTGACGCCGCTCGGCACCGACTACCGCTCCGAGGGGCTGGTGTGCCGCGATTTCCTGGCGAGCCACGTCAAGGCGAGCAAGGAAGCCTGGATGCAGGGCGAGGCCTGCCGCAAGAGCAGCGACCGCACGGCGGCCTGGGACATCCGCTCGCTGAAACTGTGGCGGCGGACCTGATCGCAAACACTGGCGTTTGCGTCCGTATTTTGCGCCGCGCCGCGTTGCAACAACCAGCCGGACACCCCACATTTTGAGCACAATCGACCCTGACCCGGCCGCGCCGTCGAGGCGCGCGCGGGAATGGGCTAATATGAGTTTCAGACAGGAGACGACGTGAATGCGCGACCCCTATCAGATTTTGGGGGTGTCCAAGGGTGCGAGCGCGAGCGAGATCAAGAGCGCGTTCCGCAAGCTGGCCAAGAAGCTGCACCCTGATGCCAACAAGCAGGACAAGAACGCGGCGTCGCGCTTTGCCGAGCTTAATTCGGCTTACGAGATTCTCGGCGACGAGAAGAAGCGCAAGCAGTTCGACAACGGCGAGATCGATGCCGAAGGCAAGCCGCGCTTCCAGGGGTTTGAAGGCTTTGGCGGGCAGGGCGGTGCCGGTGGATTCGATCCGCGCCACTTCCAGCAAGGCGGTTTCAATCCGGGCGGTGGCGCCGGCTTTGAGAGCTTTTCGTTCGGCCCCGAAGGCTTCCAGCGCCAGGCCGGTGGACGCGGCGCAAGCGGCGCAGGCGGTTTCGAGGACATCCTGCGCGACATGTTCGGCGGCCGTGCGCAGCGTGCGCGCTCCGGTCCGGATTTCGCCGAAGCCGATCACGGTGCCGGCAGCGCCGACATCAAGGCGTCGCTGACGATCACGCTGGAGGAAGCCGCGAACGGCGCGACCGAGCGTGTTCGCTTGCCGAGCGGCAAGGATGTCGAGGTCAAGATTCCCGCGGGTCTGACCAGCGGCCAGACCATTCGCCTGAAAGGTCAGGGACAGAAGGGTCCGTGGGGCGCGGGCGATCTCTTGATCGAGGTGACGGTCGCGCCGCATGCGCAGTTCACCGTCGAGGGGCAGAACCTGCGCATCACCGTGCCGATCACGCTCGACGAAGCGGTGCTCGGCGGCAAGGTGCGCGTGCCGACGCTGACCGGCGCGGTGGAGCTGTCGATCCCGGCGAACACCAGTTCGGGCCGCACGTTCCGTTTGCGCGGCAAGGGGCTGAAGACCAAGAGCGGCACCGGCGATCTGCTCGCCGTCGTCAGCATCGTGCTGCCGGATGCCGCCGATCCGGCGTTGCAGGAACTGATGACCAAGTGGCGCGCGGAGAAGCCGTATGATCCGCGCAAGGAGACGGCGTAACCCGATCGCGCATGACGCGAATGCGTCTCTCTCTCTCTCTCTCTCTGAGTCTCACTCACTCTCTCTGAGCCTCATGGTGAGGAGCGATCCACTTGGATCGCGTCTCGAACCATGAAGGCGGGCGCGGCGCTGGGGCCGCCTCGTCCTTCGAGACGCGCGCCTTCGCTCTGCGAGCTTCGGCGCGCTCCTCAGGATGAGGCGGATCGGGAGAGAAACGGCCCTACTTCTTCTCGTAGACCTTCGCCGGATCGAACACGCGCTCGGCATCGACGAATTCCAACGTCACGCCTTTGCCCTTGTCGCCGCCGAGCGGCACCGCGCGATAGAAACAGGAATGACGCCCGGTGTGGCACACGCCCGGCCCGCTCTGGCGCACCTTGATCTGCACCGCGTCCTGATCGCAATCGACGCGCAACTCGGTCACGTCGAGGACGTGACCGGACTCCTCGCCCTTCTTCCAGAGCTTGTTGCGCGAGCGGCTGTAGAAATGCGCCTGCGCGGTCTCGATGGTCAGTTGCAGCGCCTGCGCGTTCATATGCGCAAGCATCAGCAGATCGCCCGACGCCGCGTCGGTGACGACGGCGGTGATCAGGCCATCCTTGTCGAATTTCGGCGCGAGCGCGCGGCCTTCCTCGATCTCGGCGGCGGTGCCGCGCGGCGCGAACGGGCTTTCGGTCACGGTCGTCTCCTCATCCCATACGCAACGGGACGCCCGCAGGCGTCCCGTGACAACTCATCGCCTGACCGACGACAGCGTGGCGTCAGAGCCCGCCGCGCACCATGGTCATGAACCGTACCTGCTCCTGCGGGTTGTCGAGGAACAGACCGGAGAACTGCGTCGTCACCGTCAGCGAACCGGGCTTGGTCACGCCGCGGATCGACATGCACATATGCTCGGCTTCGAGCATCACCGCGACGCCCTTCGGCTTGAGCACCTCTTCGAGCGCGGTGGCGATCTGCGAGGTCATGTGCTCCTGCGTCTGCAGACGCTTGGCGTAAACATCGACCAGACGCGCGAGCTTCGACAGGCCAACCACGCGCTCCACCGGCTTGTAGGCGATGTGCGCCTTGCCGAAGAACGGCATGATGTGGTGCTCGCAATGCGAGTTGAAGGTGATGTCCTTCACCAGCACGAAATCGTTGTAGGAGCCGATCTCGCCGAAGGTCTTGTCGAGCACGTCGAGCGGGCATTCGCGATAACCCGCGAACATCTCCTCGTAAGCCTCGACCACGCGCTTCGGCGTATCAAGCAAACCTTCGCGCGCCGGGTCGTCGCCGGCGAAGGCGAGCAGCGTGCGCACGGCCTCGAGCGCGGCTTCGCGCGAGGGGCGCGGGGCGGACGGCTCGGGCGCCGCACGGACATGGTCCGACAGGCCCTGCTTCGGCCACGGCTTGACGTTGGCATTCTTGGTAGGCGCGTCCATGACGTTGCTCCGTTCGACCGGCCCCCGTCCGCCGTCAGGCGGATGTGCCGGGAGTGTCACCGGGGGTTCGCAAGTCACGGCCCGCACAAGTCATTGTTCGTGCGAGGCATTCCTGACGCTGCCTGCCTCCAGCACGGTCATCGCCCCTGTTTGGGCTGGCCATGCCGCCGATCGGACCCCTTCCCGACCCGTGAGGTTCGCCCCTATATAGGGGGTGCCATGGGACAGGATCAAGCTCGCGGACCGCGCGAAATCCGCCGAAATCATGCTGAACGACGTCTATAACAACCGGATTCTCGACCTCGCGGGCAATATCCCCCGGATCGGCCGCCTCTCGGACCCCGACGCGAGTGCCACGGCGCATTCCAAGCTGTGCGGCTCGACCGTCACCATCGACCTGAAGATGGACGGCCCGGCCGTCACCGACTTCGCCCATGACGTAAAGGCCTGCGCGCTCGGCCAGGCGTCATCCTCGCTGATGGCGCGGCATGTGGTCGGCGCCACGGCAGAGGAGTTGCGGGCGCTGCGCGAGACCGTGCGCAAGATGCTCAAGGAGAACGGCCCGGTGCCGGCCGGCAAATGGGCCGACTTCGCCGTGCTTGAGCCGGTACGCGACTACAAGGCGCGGCACGCCTCGACGCTGCTGACATTCGATGCGGTGGTCAACGCCATCGACCAGATCGAGAGCAAGCGGGCGCAAGCGGCGGAGTAAGCGAGACGGCAATCTCGTGCTCTGCCTCATCCTGAGGAGCGCCGCAGGCGCGTCTCGAAGGGCGAGGCGGCCCTCCTCGCGCCCCATGGTTCGAGACGCGATCCTGTCGGATCGCTCCTCACCATGAGGCGACGCTACCGTTGCGGCGCCGCCTCTTCGGCGTGGGCCAGCGCGCCGCTGTTGCCCTTGATCTTGCCGCCCGCGTCGGCCACCGCCTTGCCGGCGACGAGCCGTTCGCATGACGCGGCGAGCTTCGGAAAGTTGCGCGAGAAGCCGACATTGCCGATCCGGATCGACGTCGCTTCGCCGGCGTTTTTATCCTGCGCCATGCTGGTGGCGACGACCAGCGAGCGCGGCTTGCCGCCGGCGAGCGCGCGCACCAGTTCGCCCGGCACGATGCCGCTGGCGAAGGTCTCGATCTCGCCGCCCGTCTCCGCCGCCGTCTGCGCTTTGCGCGGCGCGATGGTGAGCGGCAGCGTGCGGCTGGCGATGCCGAGCGTCACCTCACCGACGGTCGCGGGATCGCCGTTGCGGCGCGCGCGCGTTTCCGAATAGCTGACGATGTAGTTATCGGCCGACGAGCCACAGGCGAAGGTGAGATCGAACAGACCAATCTCCTCGCCCTCGACCGTCACCGGATGGCGGCGGGTCAGTGCCGTCCCCTGCATTTCATCGAGCAGCGCCCAGCCCGCGCGGCCGACATTGCCGCCGTCGTCGCGCACCAGTGCCGCGGGCACGGCGCGGGCGCCCGGCGTGACTGCCGCGACCGCAGCGGACGGCGCGGTGTCGGTGACCAGTTGCAGCCGCTGCAGTTCGGCGCGGTTGAGTTCGCGCATCGGCTCCCACGGCGGAATGCGCAGCGCGAGATCGAGGATGCCGGCACCGACGCCCATATCGACCACGTATTGCGCGAGCCGCGCGATGTCGCGCTGCACCAGCACGAGGTCTTCCGCCGAATAGCTGCCGGCGGTCGGATCGTCGCGGCGGTCGCCGAGCCAGATCTGATGCACCATCACCCGCGCCTTGGCCGGCACATGGCGGTGAACGCCGCCGAGCAGCACGAAGGCGCACATGGATTCACAGTCGGCCTGCGGGTCGATGCGCAGCGGCGCGCCTTTCCCGGCATCGGTGGCTTCGACATGGCCGACGGTGGTGGCAAGCCCGAGCCGGCGAATCTCGCGGCCGAAGGCGAGCGCGCCGAGCACCGATCCGCCGTCGGAATCGAGCACCACCGTCGCGCCCGTCAAATCCTTGCCGGCGGCGAAGGCGCGGAAATCGCGCGGCGTGTCGGCGGTGATCGAGCCGTAGGCGGAAATGAGCCGCGCACAATCGGCGGTGCAGTGATCGGCGGGGCTGTTGCCGAGAAGCGCGAACCGCATCGGCACCGAGCGGTCGTCACGCGCGGCAAAACCGAGCGTCGGGGTGAACACTGTCAGGATCGCGGCCAGCGCCGCGGTCGTCGCAGCCAGTCGTCTCATTGATCCGTCTATTCCCCTTCGCCCGTTCCGCGGTCTTGTGCGCCGCGGTCGGCAGGCGACGTGCTATCCTCCCGTCATCGTCCTGCAAAAATACGCGTGAACGACGACGAGTCGGTAGTGCAAAAAAGACGCTATTGCTGACCTTTTTTCGACATGTCCGGTTCCATCGGGTTCCCGGAACTCTTATCTCACATCGGTCATGCCCGGTTCCGATCATCCGCTTCTGAGCTTGCCGCGACGCGCCGGCCGCGTGCTGATCCACGGCTATCGCTATGTCCTCTCGCCACTGATCGGGCCGCGCTGCCGGCACCTGCCGAGCTGCTCCGAATACGGCGAGACGGCGATCATGCGGTTCGGCCTGTGGGCCGGAGGCTGGATGACGCTGGCGCGGCTCTTGCGCTGCCAGCCCTGGGGCACCCATGGCCTCGACTTCGTGCCGGACACGCCGCCTCCCGGCGCGCGCTGGTATCTGCCGTGGCGCTACGGCCGCTGGCGCGGCACCAATACCGTGCCACCCGCCGCCGGACGGACGATGGAACCCGGCTGTTGCACGCGCTGAGTCGCTGCGTTATTCCCGTGCCACCGACAACAACGCTTACCTGCATTCGTAGGCAGCGAGTGAGCAACAGGAGTGAAGAATGGTCGCGCTGACCTTCCCCGACGGCGCACGCCGCGAATTCCCCAACGGCATCACCGGTTTCGACATCGCCAAGGGCATCTCGCCCTCGCTGGCGAAGCGCACCGTGGCGATGGCGCTCGATGGCACGGTCGCCGATCTGAACGATCCGATCGACCATGACGCCAAGATCGAGTTCATCAACCGCGACGACCCGCGCGCGCTGGAGCTGATCCGGCACGATGCCGCGCATGTGCTCGCCGAAGCGGTGCAGACGCTGTGGCCCGGCACCCAGGTGACCATCGGCCCGGTGATCGAGAACGGCTTCTATTACGACTTCTTCCGCAACGAGCCGTTCACGCCGGAAGACTTCGAGGCGATCGAGAAGAAGATGCGCGAGATCATCGCGCGCGATAAGCCTTTCACGAAAGAAGTCTGGGATCGCGAGAAGACCAAGCAGGTGTTCCGCGACAAGGGCGAGGCCTTCAAGGTCGAGCTGGTCGACGCCATTCCGGGCACCGAGCCGATCAAGATCTACTACCAGGGCGACTGGTTCGATCTGTGCCGCGGCCCGCACATGACCTCGACCGGGAAGGTCGGCAACGCGTTCAAGCTGATGAAGGTCGCGGGCGCGTACTGGCGCGGCGACAGCAAGAACCCGATGCTCACCCGCATCTACGGCACCGCCTTCGCCAAGCAGGAAGAGCTCGACGCTTACCTGAAGCAGATGGAGGAAGCGGAGAAGCGCGACCATCGCCGCCTCGGCCGCGAACTCGATCTCTTTCACTTCCAGGAGGAAGGCCCCGGCGTCGTGTTCTGGCACGCCAAGGGCTGGACCCTGTTCCAGACCATCATCGCCTATATGCGCCGCCGCCTCGCCATC
>JAHBZF010000026.1 GCA_019635575.1 Pseudolabrys sp.
GGTGCTGCTCGCCTTTTTCATCCTCGCCATCCAGCTCTTCATCACCCTGATCGAGTTCAAGCTGACCACCCTGGCCGGCTTCGTGCTGATCCCCTTCGGCCTGTTCGGCAAATCCGCCTTCATGGCCGAACGGGTGCTCGGCAACGTCATCTCGTCCGGTATCAAGGTGCTGGTGCTTGCCGTCATCATCGGCATCGGCTCGACCCTGTTCTCCGAGTTCACCACGGGCTTCGGCGGCGCCACGCCGTCGATCGACGACGCGATGGCGATCGTGCTCGCCGCCTTGTCGCTGCTGGGCCTCGGCATCTTTGGCCCCGGCATCGCCATCGGCATCGTCTCTGGCGGACCACAGCTCAGTGCCGGTGCGGCGGTGGGAACCGGACTCGCGGCCGGCGGCATGGTTGCGCTCGGCGCCGGCGCCGTGGGCGCGGCCGCTACGGGAGGCGCATCGCTGGTCGGAGGGGCCGCCGCCGCCGCTCGTGGCGGCGCGGCTCTCGCAGGTGGCGCTTCCACGGCCTACAGCCTGGGTGCGGCCGGCCAGTCCGGCGCTGCCGGTGTCGCATCGGGTCTCGGCGGTGTCGCCCGCGCCGGCGGCAGCGCAGCGATCTCGCCTTTGCGCCGCGCCGCATCCCGCGCCGCCGAAAGCATGCGTTCGAGCTTCAACGCTGGCGGTCGCGCCGCCTTCGAAGCCACCGGCGGCGCATCGACCGGCGGGACGATCGGCGGCGACGCCGCCGAGGCCGCATCGCCAGCCAAGGCCGACGGTCCGCCCGCCTGGGCCCAACGCATGCGCCGCAGCCAGAAAATGACTCATGCCGTCCAGGCCACGGCGCACGCCGTCCGCTCCGGTGACGCACATGGCGGCGGCTCTTCCGTCAACCTCTCCGAAGGCGACCGCTGATGTTCAAACGACCTTCCACCCACTATGGCAAAACTGCTGAGCCGGAGACGCCCTATCAGCGCGCCGCGCAGGTCTGGGACGAGCGCATTGGCTCGGCCCGCATCCAGGCGAAGAACTGGCGGCTGATGGCCTTCGGCTCGCTCTTCCTCTCGGCGGGTTTCGCCGCGGCGCTCGTCTGGCAGTCGGCGCGTGGCACCGTTGTGCCATGGGTGGTGCAGACCGACCGGCTCGGCCAAGCGCAGGCCGTTGCGCCGGCCGTGGCCAATTATCGCCCGACCGATCCGCAGATCGCATTCCATCTCGCCCGCTTCATCGAGGAAGTCCGCTCGATCCCGGCCGACGCCATCGTCGTGCGCCAGAACTGGCTGCGGGCCTACGACTTCACCACCGATCGCGGCGCCGCCGCCCTCAATGACTATGCGCGCGCCAATGACCCCTTCACCAAGGTCGGTCGCCAGCAGATCGCGATCGAGGTCTCCAGCGTCATCCGCGCATCCCCCGACAGCTTCCGCGTCGCCTGGGTCGAGCGCAGTTACGAGAACGGGCAGCTCGCCACGACCGAGCGATGGACCGCGATTCTGACGATCGTGATCCAGACGCCGCGCAACGCCGACACGCTGCGGAAGAACCCGCTCGGAATCTACGTCAACGCCATCAACTGGTCACGGGAGCTTGGGCAATGAGGCCGTCTTTCCGTAAAGCCGGAATGCCGGCTTCACGCATCCATACCTATCCGCATCCACGCACCGGCATGCTGCCGATCATCCTGCTCGCCACCACGGCGCTCGCCGGATGCGCGACCACGCAAAAGCCGCCGGAGATCTCCTACGACAACGCCGTTCCGGCAACGCAGACGGTCGACCCGCCGGCGCCAGTCACCGTCGTGGAGTTACCGCGGCCGCTGCCGCTGCCCGGCCAAATGAAGCCGGTCGAACGCTCCCGGCAAGCGCCGGAGGCGACCGATCCCGCCGCTCGCGTGAACCAGGCCAATGCCGCCGCGCGCGTCCAGCCCGTGCGCGACGGCTTCATCAATTCGATGCAGGTCTATCCGTTCGTCAAGGGGCGCTCTATCAGGTCTATGCCTCGCCGTGGGCAGATCACCGACATCGCGCTCCAGCCCGGCGAGCAGCTCGTCGGCTCCGGACCGGTCGCTGCCGGCGACACCGTGCGCTGGATCATCGGCGACACGCTGAGCGGCTCGGGCCCGACGCAACAGGTGCATATCCTGGTCAAGCCGACCCGGCCGGAGCTGATGACCAATCTCATCATCAACACCAACCTGCGCACCTATCATATGGAACTGCGCTCGACCGAGCGCACCTATATGGCCTCGGTCTCCTGGCAGTACCCGCAGGACCAGCTCATCGCCCTGCGCCGCCAGAACGCGCAAGCCGAGGCGACGCGGCCCGTCGCCACCGGCGTCGATCTGACCAACGTCAACTTTCGCTACGCGATCGAAGGCGACCGCGCGCCGTGGCGTCCGCTGCGCGCGTTCGACGATGGACAGCAGGTCTTCATCGAATTCCCGCGCGGCATCGGCCAGGGCGAGATGCCGCCGCTCTTCATTGTTGGTCCTGAAGGCGACACGTCCGAACTCGTCAACTACCGGGTACGCGGCAATTACATGGTCATCGACCGGCTCTTCGCCGCAGCCGAGTTGCGCTTCGGCGCGGGCCGCGAACAGAAGCGCGTCCGCATCACCCGCACCGACGGGAGGCCGGCATCGTGAGCGACACCGATTCCCGGAACGAGGATGAGCCGGAGGATGGCGCTCGGCCGTTGACCGGCGAGCCAGCCGGTCCGTCAGCGATGCGGTTGCGCCCCGAGCCGCCGCGCGTGACGCGGCTGTCCCGCAAGGTGCTGGCCGGCATTGGCCTGGTCGCCAGCGTCGGTATCGGCGGCGCGCTCGTTTACGCGCTCCAGACACGCGACGGCGGCCGTCCGGCGGAAGAACTCTACTCGACCGAGAACCGGCCCACGGCCGATGGCGTCGCCGGCCTGCCGCGCGACTATAGCGGCGTTCCCCAGCTCGGACCGCCTTTGCCTGGCGATCTCGGGCGCCCGATCCTGGGCGCACAGAACCGGGGCCAACCCGTGCCGGCGCCCGGCGTCGTATCGCCCAATCCTGGCATGAGCCCCGAAGAACAACGCCGCCTGCAGGAACTCGAGGCCGCGAGAACGGCCCGGCTGTTTGCGTCAACCGAGACGCGTTCCGTCTCGCCAGCGGCGCCTGGGCCCGCTGCAGCCGCCCCAAGCGTGCCCACCATGCCCGATCTGACCGGCCTCGCTCTTGCGCCGCAACCGGCGACGCCGACCGCCCAGGATCGGCAGAACGCCTTCCTCAGCGCCGCAGTCGATCGGCGCACAGTCTCGCCCGATCGCGTGGCGGCGCCGGAGTCCTCCTATGTGCTGCAGGCGGGCGCGGTGATATCGGCTGCGTTGATCACCGGCATTCGTTCCGATCTGCCGGGACAGATCACCGCCCAAGTGACAGAGAACATCTATGACAGCCCGACCGGCCGTATTCTGCTCGTGCCGCAGGGCACACGCGTCATCGGCCAGTACGATAGCAACGTCCAGTTCGGGCAGAGCCGAATTCTGCTGGTATGGAACCGGCTGATCTTCCCGAATGGCCGCTCGATCATGCTGGAGCGCCAGCCCGGCGCCGACGCCGAGGGCTATGCTGGTCTGCAAGACGGCGTCGACTATCACTGGTGGGGTCTGGCCAAGGCGGCGGGTTTGTCGACCCTACTCAGCATTGGCTCCGAGCTGGCCATCGACGACGACGACGGGCTTCTGCGCGCTATCCGCAACGGCGGACAGGACACCTTCAACCAGGCGGGCCAACAGATTGTCCGGCGCCAGCTTAATGTGGCGCCGACCCTGACCATTCGGCCCGGATTTCCCGTGCGCGTAATCGTCACGCGGGACCTATTGCTCGAGCCATACGGAGGGTCGTGATGTCCAAGCTGAAATTGAGCGGTGTGCCGGACAGTAAGCCGGTGAAAATCACCGTGGAATTGCCAGCGCAGGTCCATCGGGATTTGCTTGCATATGCCGATATTCTTGGGCGAGAGACTGGGCAACCCATTCCTGACGCTGCCGTGCTTATCGCACCTATGGTCCAGCGCTTTATAGAAACAGATCGAGGATTTGCTCGGGCCCGCCGCACGGAGCGATGAGCGACGCGAATAGCAGGTAAATGACAGATCCAGCGCCAACTGCCGGCCTCGATCTCGCCAGCGATCGCGCGATCGAAAGCAATCGACGCAAGACTGGATTGGAATTCTTAGAAGACCACATTGCGCTCGACTCTAAGACATCCCCGTCGCCTAGGATGGGCCGGATCACCACGCCGGGCATCTCCCGTCCGAGCGAAGAATTGCTGACAAGCGTCAGACCGTAGCCGATCGCCACGAGATTCATGAGGCCCTCGCGCCCGACGAACTGAATCTTGACATCGGGACGGAAGCCAAGGCGGGCAAGTCGCCGCACCAGGTAATCGTGAATCTCCGGGCCTGGACCTCCACTGGAGACAATGAACGCCTCATGCTGCAGTTCTTGCCAGGTCAAGCCCTCGCGGCGTGCCAGATCATGGCCTGCCGGCATCGCGACCAAGACACGCTCTGACCAAAGCAACTCGGTCGCATATCCTGGGATATTCGGAATTCCGGTTGTGAACGAAACGTCTATCTCGCCTATGACGAGGTAGTGCAGGCTCTCCCTCGCGGTCGCCTCCTGCACGATCACCTCGACGTGGCGGTATTTCTGTCGAAAGGTCGTTAGCACATCGCGAAGGAAGCCTGAATTGAGCGAGGAGAGAATGCCAACGCGAACGATGCCGCGCTCTCCCCGGCTTGTCGAAGCGGCCATGTGGATCGCACGGTCCAGATGATCGATGCCTTTGATTGCCTCCGCTAGAAACCTTTCGCCCACGAGCGTCAGGGACACGCCCCCCGGCGTCCGGCAGAAAAGCTTGAATCCCAAACGGCTTTCCAGAATGTCGATGCGGCGACTGACGGACGCCTGGGAAAGGCCGAGAAGCGTGGCCGCCTTCCTGAAGCTTCCCTGCTCGGCGGCGATTACAGCATATCGAAGGAACCGAAGATCAAGGGCTACGTCAGGCACTACGCCTGCCTCCAGGCAAGCAGGCGGAGCGCGTTGAACACGACGAGCAAAGTCGAACCTTCATGCATGGCGACCGCTGGGCCGATACCGAGCCCGAAGATCGTGGCCGGCACGAGGATCGCCACCACACCGAGGCTAACGAAGACGTTCTGGCGGATGATCGAACGTGTTCCCCGGCTGAGCCCGACCGCGAAAGGAAGGTGGGCCAGATCATCGGCCATCAGGGCGACATCAGCAGTTTCGAGCGCCACGTCCGATCCGGCGGCGCCCATAGCGATACCCACCGTCGCGCTCGCCATCGCCGGGGCGTCGTTGACCCCATCGCCCACCATCGCCACCCGCGCCTCGGCACGCAGTTTCTTGATCGCCTCGACCTTGTCCTCGGGCAGCAGATCGCCCCAGGCTTCCTCAAGGCCGACCTCCCGCGCAATCGCATCGGCCGCGCGCTGGTGGTCGCCGGAGATCATGATCATCCGGTGAATGCCGATCGCACGCAGCTTCTCGAGCGCGGCACGCGCACCCTCGCGCGGCGTGTCGAGCAGACCGATCGCGCCCAAATCACGGTCCCCCTGGCGCACGACCATGCTGGTGTGTCCGGCCTCATGGAGCCGCTCGACGGCCTCCGCCATCGCTGGGGACAGGGGGGAGATCCCGGCGGAGCCGAACATTCCCGGCTTACCGATCAGAACCTCATCTTCGCCCAAAACAGCCGATACGCCGCGGCCGGTGAGGCTTTTGAGGCTTTCAGCCTTAGGAACAGGGTAATCCCCGAGCTGTTCTCGCCCGTCCCGCGCTATGGCCTGCGCCAAGGGATGATCGCTCAGACTTTCGACCGCCACCGCGACGGCCATCAGGTCCTGCTTGTCCACCCCCGGCGCGGGGACGATCTGCTGGATGCGCGGCTCACCCTTGGTCAGCGTGCCGGTCTTGTCGATCGCGATCGCATCAAGCGATCCGAGCAGTTCCAGCGGGGCTCCGCCCTTGATTAGAACGCCTCCTCGCGCGGCGCGCGCCACGCCGGAGAGGACGGCGCTGGGCGTGGCGATCGCCAGCGCGCAAGGGCTGGCCGCAACGAGCACCGCCATCGAACGATAGAAGCTGTCACGGAATGGCTCGTCGACGACGACCCAAGCGAACAGCAGCACGAAGGCGAGCGCCAGGACCGCAGGTACGAAGAAGCGCTCGAACCGATCGGTGAAGCGCTGGGTCGGCGACTTCTGCGTTTCGGCCTCGCTGACCATCTTGACCACTTTGGCCAGCGTGCTCTCGCTCGACAGACGTGTGACCTCGATTTCGATGAGACCGCTGCCGTTGATCGTGCCGGCGAAGACACGGCTCGCAGCATCAACCCGATCGGGATTTGCGCGCGCCGCCGTCTCATCGGCGACCGGCTGCTTGTCGACCGGAATGCTTTCGCCGGTCACCGGCGCCTGGTTGACGGCGCTCGTGCCCCTGATGACGAAGCCATCGGCTGCGAGGCGCTCGTCGGGTTTGACGATGACGGTATCGCCGAGCTTCAGGTCATCGACGGAGATTTCTTCCGTCGCGCCATCGGGCCGCCGGACGAGAGCGGTGCGCGGCGCGAGGTCCGCGAGCGCCTCGATCGCGCGCTTCGCGCGGCCCATCGCGTAGTGTTCGAGCGCGTGGCCGAGGCTGAACAGGAACAGCAGCAGCGCGCCCTCGGCGAACGCGCCGAGCGCCGCGGCGCCGGCGGCAGCGACCAGCATGAGAGTATCGATCTCGAATTTCCGCAGCCGGAGATTGTCGATCGCTTCGCGCACCGTGAAGAAGCCGCCGAAGCCGTAGGCGCCGATATAGAAGGCGGTTGGCAGCCACGCGGGCGCCGCCGCCACCAGTTTGTCGATCGCAAAGCCGAGCGCCAGCAAGGCCCCGCAGGCGAGCGCGAAGATCAGCTCGGTATTGGGACCAAGAAACCCGCCATGGCTATGATCGTGATCGTGACCACCGTCGTGCCTGTGGCCGGCTTTCTCATCATGCGCGCCTGCGCCATGATCGTGGCCGGCATGCACGTCCTTCGAAGGACTGTTTGCCCGTTTGTCCCGCCTGACCCCCAATTGCGACAGCGCATCAACGATCTCGTCTTCGGAGACCTGTTCACGGTCGAACTCCACGCGCACCAGGCCCGAGGCATTCGCGTCGGATTCGAGCACGCCCGGTATGGCGCGCAGTTGCTCGCTGACCGTCCGCGCTTTTCGTTGATGGCCGATCCCGCTGACCGGCCACAGCGCATGACCGTAGCGCTCGGCAATCGCAGCTCCCGCCGCGCGAGCGATGTCGCGGATGCGCGAAAGCGACAGCGTGTCGGCATCGTAATGAATGCAAAGCCGTGCGGGCTTGTCCCCTTCCGCCGGTACGACATGCGCCTTTTCGATGCCTGGGCGCGCCGAGAGATTGGCTGTCAGCCGAGCCACACAGGCGTCATCGGCATCGGGGATGTCGGGTAGGATAAGCGGGATTTCGAGTTGAACCTGGTCCGTCATGAAAACCTCCTCAATGTTTGCGCGGGCCTCGTTCAGCGCCCGTGCCGAGGAGCATGGGCGCTTCCCGATCAGGGAGGCGGACGCCCGTTCTGTGGCTGACCGGAGCCAGCGCGTTGGCATACTTGCGTTTTCGCGTCGCGGCGGATGACGACCACCCAATCACTGGAGATCGAGAGGTTCATGGTGTCGCCGAAATAGGTGACGCCGGCCGCGGGCGCGGTCAGGCGTTCGGTTTCACCATCAGGCAAAATCGCGGCCTCGACCGTCAGACCGTCATCGCCGAGAAATTCGACGCGTACCTTCGTCCCATTCGCGCAGACAAAGCTATGTGTTCCGGCGAGCATGGCACTGCCAGCGTCAGAGCTTTCGGGCGAACAGCCCGCGTTGGCCGCCAGCAGCAACAGGGATGCCAACGGGACGCACGGCCGCCGCCGTTTCAACGCCCCGCCGTGACACTGGCGGCTACAAACTTTCGCCGTGAACGAGGGGGCAGAACGTCCACGGCGCGGGCCCTTCTCGCACAAACACGCATGAGGGCGTTGCGCTTGTGGGGGACCATTTCCGATGCCGTCGAGAAGGCTAAGCCGGCGCTGCCGGGTTCGACCGGCGTTGCTCTCGATGGCGCGATCTGTCGGTGTTGGACTCACATAAGCTCCTCGAAAATGAGCAGCCCCAGGAAGCCCGCGAAGAACATGCCGGTGACCAGAGGACTATCCGGACATTCGTGGGCATCGACGAGCAATTCCTCGGTTACGAGATAAAGGAGCGCCATGAGCCCAAAGCTCAGGAAGGCGACGATGATCGGCTGCGACAGGGTCGCTACCGGCGTCGCCAGAACCGCGCCGAGAGGCAGCAGCAAACCGATCGCGGCAACGACGGCCACCACCTTCCAAGCTGCACGGAGGGACTTACGAAGGTCGCTCGTGAGGGTCAGCCCAAGGAACAGGACCTCCAGCGTCAGCGCGATCGTCAGCAGAATCCCTGCCTTCTCGCCTGCGAGAAAGGCAAGGCCCAGCACCAGCCCATCGACGAGGATGTCGATGGCGACAGCGCCAATCATCGCCAGAGATCCGGTGGCTCTCTCTTCGAGAGCCTTCAGTAGCAGCATGGCGGCGACGCCGACCGTCCCGCCCACCAGGGTCGCGACCGGGGCCGCGTCGTGCTTGATCTGCGGCAGGATTTCGGTCGCCGCCGCCGCGAACACCACGCCGGCCGCCAGATGCTGCATGGCGCTGATAAAGCGCGCGCCAGGCGTTCGCAGGAGGGAAACGATCGCGCCGACAATGGCGGCCGCGACAGGCATGATGGTGTAGGCGAGCGCTGACATCAAACCCGCTTCCGCAGGCAGAGCGCCGCTGCACGTCCGACGGCTATTTCAGCTTTCCTTGGGAATACCGGGCAATGGTGGAACCTCGCTTGACATGCGCGGCCAGGGACTTGTCCGTCGCCATCAGCATTCTGTGCAGCCCGCGCCGAAAAAACGGCACAAAAGCCAAGGCTAGGAGTCCGGCATAGCGCGTGGAATGCACGACGCAGGTGCCGTGCGCTTCCTTGGAGACGACAAAGCTCTCCTCGATCTCGAGCAGCCATGGCACTCCGATGCGCCAGGCGATGGCATGGTGACGGTCGAGCTTCGAGAGTACCGCTTCCGCCGAAAAGCGTGGCCGGCCCCGCCTCCGGTGCGTGTAGGTGAGCTTTCGAGGGTCGTCGGGATCGCGCTTGAGCATCACGAACGGATGCCAGTCCTGACAGCGATCGACGTCCGCGAGGAGCCGCCATGCCCGCGCAAGGGGGATGGACAGGTGGAGGGAATGGTCGAGCGTGAACATGGGAATGCGCCTTGTGGCTGTCACCCGCGCAGCGGCCCGCAGGGCGTGCGGACAGGCGACCGGGGGAGCTGAGCGCGATGGGCGGCATCGCCCATCGCGCCTGGCCCGCTGCATCGATCGCAGCAATCACGCCTGCACGCCGGCAGCGGCTTGCAGGGCCTTGCCGCCGATGACCTCGACGGCTTCCAGCGTGATGATCCCGATGTCGGGAACATCCGTCAGCAAGGCGACAAATGCCCGCAGCGCGTCCTCGACGTCGATGATTTCGATGACCACCGCGCGGTTGCTTTCGAGGACATGGCGGCGATGGAGCTGCGCCGAGCCGCCAAAGCCCATCAAGGCTTCCAGGACGGTCACGCCGGCGATCTTCTGATCGCGCGCCAGCGAGGCGACATATTCGAAGACCTTGCGGTCGCCGATATAGGCCGCTTCATCGGTGTAGATGCGCAGCAGCTTCTTGCCGTTCTTTTCCATCATGCCTCTCCTTCAGCGGCTGCCGGCTGCTCACCGGCCGCCGGTTCTGATTTTCTTCTCTTCCATTGGATGTTGAGGCCGAGGACGACCTTGGCGATCGCCGGCAGCACCAGCAGCGTGAGGATGGTCGCCGCGATGAGGCCGCCGATGACGGTCGTCGCGAGCGGCTTCTGGACCTCGGCGCCGGTGCCGTGCGCGAGCGCCATCGGCACGAAGCCGATCGCCGGCACGAAGCCAGTCATCACGACCGCGCGCATCTTTTCGGCCATGCCTTCGCGAATGGCCTCGGGCAGCGCGAGCCCTGCCTCCAGCCGCTCGCGGATGGCGGTCATCACGACGAGACCGTTGAGCACCGCGACACCTGCCAGGCAGATGAACCCGACCGCCGCCGACACTGAGAAGGCGATGCCGGTCATGGCGAGGGTGAACACGCCGCCGGCAAGTCCCAACGGGACCGCGAGGAACACAGCCGCGGCACGGCCGAACCCGCCCAGCGCCATGTAGAGCAGCCCGAAGATCGCCAGGAAGCAGAGCGGTACGACGATCGACAGACGGTCGGCGGCGGCCTGGAGATTCTGGAACTGACCGCCCCACTCCAGATAATAGCCCGCCGGCAGCTTGACCTGCGCCACCTTGGCCTGCGCCTCCGCGACGAAGGAGCCCGCGTCGCGGCCTTGCAGGTTCGCCTGGATCACGACCCTGCGCTTGCCGTTCTCGCGGCTGATCTGGTTCAGCCCTTCGGTGAACCTGATCTGGGCGACCTGCGACAGTGGAACCGAGCTGCGCGCATGGCCTTCCTCCTTGGGCAGCATCACCGGGAGCGCGAGTACGTCATCGAGGTTGACCCTCGTGGCGTCCGGCACGCGCACGGTGATGTCGAAACGCCGGTCGCCCTCGAACAGCAGCCCCGAAGCGCGGCCGCCCATGCCGGCGGCCACGGTATCGGCGACCTCCTGAACCGTGAGGCCGTACCGGGCGATGGCCGCGCGGTCGAACCGGACGTCGAGCGTCGGCGCACCGCCGGTCTGGTCCGCCTTGACGCTGGAAGCGCCGGGGATCGACTGGAGCACGCGCACGATCTCGTTGGCCGACGCTGACATCTTGTCGAGATCGTCACCATAGAGCTTGATGGCGACGTCGCCGCGCACGCCGGCGATCAGTTCGTTGAAGCGCAACTGGATCGGCTGGCTGACCTCATAAAGCTGGCCCAGCTTGCTGCCGGCCGCTTTCTCGATCCGCTCGATCACGTCCGCCTTGGACTTGACGTCCTGCGGCCATTGATCCTGGGGTTTCAGGATCACGAAGCCATCGGAGACGTTCGGTGGCATCGGATCGGTCGCGACTTCCGCCGTGCCAGTTTTCGAGAACATCAGCTCGACTTCGGGCAGCTTGGTCACGGCTTTTTCAACGCCGCGCTGCATGGCCACCGATTGTTCGAGGCTGACCGAGGGCACGCGGGTCGACGCCAGCGCCAGGTTCTTCTCGTCGAGCTGCGGAATGAACTCCGAACCCAGCAATCCGAACACCGGCACTGCGGCGAGGAAGAAGGCCAGCCCGCCGAAGATGAACGGCCAGGGCCGTGCGATCGCCTTGTCGAGCAGCGGCAGATAGCGCTCCTTCGACTTGCGGATCAGCCAGACGTCCTTTTCGGCGACCTTGCCCCGGATAAGCAGGGCGACCAGCGCCGGAACCAGCGTGATGGCGAGGATGAACGCCGCCACCAGCGCGAGCATGATGGTGATCGCCATGGGCGAGAAGGTCTTGCCCTCGACCCCGGTGAACATCAGCAGCGGCGCGAAGGCGAGCAGGATGATCGCCTGACCGAACACGGTCGGTTTGATCATTTCCTGACTGGCGTGCATCGTCTCTTCGAGACGCTCGCGCAGACTGAGCAAACGGCCTTCATGTTCCTGGCGATGCGCGAGGCGGGCCAGGCAGTTTTCGATGATGATCACCGCACCGTCGACGATCAGGCCGAAGTCGAGCGCGCCGAGGCTCATGAGGTTACCCGGCACCCGGAAGGCGTTCATGCCCATCGCCATCATCAGGAAGGAGAAGGGAATGACGAGGACGGCGATGATCGCCGCGCGCCAGTTGCCGAGCAGCAGGAACAGCGACGCGGCCACCAGCAAAGCGCCTTCGGTGAGGTTGCGCTCGACAGTGCCGACCGTGGCATTGACCAGCTTCGCGCGATCAAGCACCACCTTGACCTCGACACCTGCCGGCAGGGTCGATTTCACTTGGTCGAGCTTTGCGTTCACCGCCTGAGCCACGACGCGGCTGTTCTCGCCGATCAGCATCAGGGCCGTGCCGACGACCGCTTCCTGACCGTTCATGCTCGCCGCGCCCGTGCGCAGATCGCCGCCTATTCTCACATTGGCGATCTGGCCGACCGTGATCGGAACCCCGCCGCGCGTCGCGGCGACGGCATTGCGGATTTCGTCGATCGAGCGAATGCGCGCGTCCGCACGCACCAGATAGGCCTCGCCCCCGCGATTGAAGTAGTTGGCGCCGACCGCGAGATTGGCGGCTTCGAGGGCTTCGCCCAGTTCGGTATAGGAAATGCCGTAGCTCGACAGCTTTACCGGATCGGGCTCGACCACGAAGGTCTTGGCGTAGCCGCCGATCGAATCGACCCCGGCCACGCCGGGAACCGTGCGCAGTTGCGGCCGGATGATCCAGTCCTGCACCGTGCGCAGATAGCCCGCCTTCGCGACTTCATCGGTAAGGCGGTCGCCTTCGGGCGTGAGATAGCTGCCGTCGGATTGCCAGCCTGGCTGGCCGTCGACTTTCTTCGCGCCTTGCCCGTCGGGGTTGGCATAGCCGACCGTGTACATGACGACCTCGCCGAGACCTGTCGTCACCGGCCCGATCTGCGGTTGCACGCCCTGAGGCAGATTTTCCTGCGCCTGGATGAGCCGCTCGCCGACCTGCTGCCGGGCGAAATAGAGATCGGTCGAGTCCGAGAAGATCGCCGTGACCTGGCTGAACCCGTTGCGCGATAGCGAGCGCGTGGTTTCCAGGCCTGGGATTCCGGCCAGTGCCGTTTCGATGGGATAGGTGACGAGCTTTTCCATTTCGACCGGCGACAGGCCGCGGTCGACTGTGTTGATCTGGACCTGGTTGTTGGTGATGTCGGGAACCGCGTCGATCGGCAGCTTGGTGAGTTGCCACACGCCAAGACCGGCGATTGCGAGGAAGAGGAACAGCACCGCCCACCGCGCGCGGACGGACAATGCCATAAGGGATGCGATCATGGCTTATTCCTCCTCGCCCGCGCCCTTGCCGAGTTCGGCCTTGAGCAGGAAAGCGTTGCGGGTGGCGACCGTCGCGCCGGACTTGAGCCCGGAGACGATCTCGACCCGGCCTGCGCTGCGCTGACCGAGCGTTACGAATTGCGCGCGAAAACCCTGAGGCGTGCGGAGGAAGACCGCGTCACGACCGTCGACGCTCTGCACGGCATCTTCCGGAACCACGATCGCGTTCGTCGGCGCGCCCTGGCTGGGCATGAGACGCACCCGCACGCCGAGGCCGGGCTGCAGGATGCCACCGGGCACTTCGACAAGCGCCGTCGCGGCGCGGGTTTCTCCGCTCAGAGTCGGCGTGACGGCACGAACCCGGCCGTCGACCGTCCGGCCGTCCATGAGTTCGACGACTGCGCGGTCTCCCGCCGCGAGACGGGCCACATCGCCGGGATTGATTGCGGCTTCGACCTGGATCTTGTTTGGATCGGCAACCCGAAACAGCTCGGCTTCCGGCTGGACGTAAGCACCGAGGCTGACATTTTCTGAGGTCACCCGCCCTGCGATCGGGCTTGCCACGATAACGCCGCGGCCGTCCTTGGTGACATTGGCTGCGCCAACCGATACTTGCGCCCGCCTCGCTTCGGCTTGCGCTGCGGCAGCTTCGGCTTCCGCGCGTTCGAGATCGACACGCGCCGAGACCTTCTGGTCGAACAGGTAGCGCTCGCGGGCAAGCGCCTTCTGCGCAAGAACAGCCCTGGCCGATGCTGCCGTGCGGTCGGCGGCGATCTGTGCCGCATCGCGGCTTTCGACGATCGCCAGCGCCTCTCCGGCGCGGACCGGATCACCGAGCCGTTTGAACACCCGCGTCACCGCGCCGCCTGCGCGTGCCGTGACAAGCGCTTCGCCCGTGGGCGAGGCTGTGACCTGGCCTTGTGCGACGATCTCCGAGCCGAGGCCGCCAGCCCGAACGGTCTCGACGGCAATGCCTGCTTCGCGGATTGCGTCCGCCGTCATTGCCAGGCTGTCCGCCGGCGTCGCACTTTCGGTGCTGTTTTCGGCTGGAGCGGATGTCGCTGAAGGATCAGCCGTGCAACGCGCGACGCTGAAGCCGCCGATTGCCGCCAGCAGCACCGCGCCGGCGACACCGCCTAGGAGCCGTTTGTCCTGTGTTATCATTGAAAATCTCCGAAACGGATCGAGCAGCGGCCAATCAGGGGCGCGTTCAGCTCGGAATGGGGGATGGGGAAGGTGAGGATTGGCGAGGCGGGCGCGGTCACGGCGTTGTCCCCGCCGCGTCGGGCGCCGGTGTCGTCAGATGCGCGAGGCGCGCCTCGGCATCGTGATAGGCCACCAGTGCATCGACGAATGCGCCTCTCGTGTCGGCTAGAGTCCGCTCCGCATCGAGCAGATCGAGCTGGCTGAAGCGGCCTTGGGCATAACCGATCCTCGCTATGCGGGCCGCTTCGCTTGCTGCCGCGAGCGCGGGTCCGCCCGCCGAGCGCGCGGTTGCGGCCGCGTTGGCAAGGTCGGTCTGCGCGGCGGCGATCGCCTGTTCGGTGTCGAGGACCGTGACTCGCCGCTTCGCATCGACCGCCTGCCGTTCGGCCTGCGCCTGGCTCAATGCAGCACGACCACTGTTGAACAGCGGAAAGGGAATGCTGACCCCGAATACCGCCGCCGTGTCGCCGGTTGCGGACAGCCGCCGCGCCCCCGCGCTTAGCGTTATGTCGGGGATACGCTGTGAGCGCGCCAGCCGAACTTGCGCGCTCGCTGTCGCGACGTCGGCCTCGGCGGCAGCCAGGATGAGCGTCCCCTCCGCCGAAGCAGGTCTTGCCGGACCATATCCGCCGATCCGGTCGAACCAGCCGGCATCCAATCGCCCCGCAACCGGCTCGCCGATCAGGCGCCCAAGGTTCTCCCGCGCAACGGCCGCCTCCCGCCGTGCCCGATCGAGCGCGACGTTGGCATTGACCCGCTGAACGTCGGCGCGCTGCTGCTCGATCGGAGAAGCGGCGCCGGCGGTTACGCGCGTGCTGGCCGCGCGAAACCCTTCATCCGCAAAGCCGGCGAGTTGACGCGCGATCTCCACCCGACGCTCGGCCGACGCTGCGGCGGTATAGGCCTGGGTTACGCGCTCGCGCAGATCGGCGAGCGTGATGGCCGCTTCGAGGCGCGCGCGCAGGCTGCGCGAATCTGCAACGGCGATGCGTGCTGACCGCTTGCCGCCCAATTCGATCGGCAATGCCAGGCCGGTCGTGACCTCGGCGCTCTGTGTGCCACGATAGAGACCTGAGCCCGCGACGTTCTCGACCTGAACCTGGACTTCAGGATTGGGCCGGAGGCCCGCGACGGTGCGCGCCGCGCCAGCCGCGCGCACGCCAGCGTTGGCAGCCTCAAGGTTGGGTGAAGACGCTCCGGCTGCATCCAGGGCACGTTCGAGCGTATATGGGGGTGCCGAATCCGGCGGCGACGCGGCCGTCTGCGCCTGCGCGATCGACGCGCAGGACGCCACGGCCAACAAGGCCGCGACAAAGCGGTGCATGATTTAATGACTCCTGACAGTTTCCAACAAAACCCCGGAAAATCGGGGCAAATGGACGCTGTCAGGCGCGTGGAGGGCGGTAGGTGGTGTCGATCGGCGCCGAAGGACCATCCACGGTCCTGGCGAAGGGCAGCAAGCTCGCGATCAGTCCGACAACGCGAACCCCGCAGTCGCGGGCAGGCTCGGCGACGTGATGACCGTGACATGTAGCGTGATGATGCGGCGTGCCCTTGCCAGCATCGGACGGCACCTCGTCGCGGTCGCCCTCAAAATGCCCGAACGCTGAGGCGACCTTATCTGTGATGCAGCCAACCGGCTCTGCCGCATGCGCCATCGCACTCGTTGTCAGAGACACCGAAAGCAGAATTGCAAGGATGGCGGTCAACCAGCGCATGGCAAATTAGCTATCACGCATCGGCGTGCGAAGCAAAAGCATTGTGCCACAAAATATAGGCTAGATAACAGAAGGTTATATCATACCGGCACCGCCGCATTCCGTCTGATTCTGGTAAAGTTCACGGAAATGCTCAGTAAATCACTGTGCTCACCAGTTAACTCTTCAGCCCGAGATGGCTTCTGCTCAACTATCGTTAGTCGCTCGGCGGGACGACGATCGGCACACTCCAGCCTCGGCTATTTGACCAGCCGATCCAGGATCGGGCAATCAGGCCTCTCGTCACCGTAGCAAGCCTCGGCCAGTTGCATCAAGGTCATCCGCATGGCGGTCAGGGCTTCCGCCTTGCGGCCGAGGTCCTCAGCGCGCGCGAGCGCCAGCGTCTTGACGTCGGCACTCGAACGGTTGCGGTCCTGCCAAAGGCTCAACAGGGCGCGTATCTCCTCGATCGGAAAGCCGAGATCGCGGGCATTCGCGATGAATCGCAGCCGATGCACGTCGCTGTCGGAATAATCCCGATAGCCGCTGTCGCGGCGCATCGGCGTCGGGATGAGGCCGATCTTCTCATAATGGCGGATCATCCGCTGCGAGACGCCGCTGGCCGCCGCGGCCTGGCCGATGTTCATGGCCTCACCTTTCCAGTCGAACCGCGTTCAGTCGCAGCGCGTTGATCACGACCGTGAAGGACGAGAGCGCCATCGCCGCCCCGGCGAACATCGGGGAGAGCAGGACGCTGGCGACGGGATAGAGCACGCCTGCGGCGACCGGAACCCCGATGCCATTGAACAGGAAGGAGAAGGCGAGGTTCTGGCGGATGTTGGCCATTGTCGCCCGCGCAAGCCGTCGGGCGCGAACCATGGCGGCGAGGTCGCCCTTGGTCAGGGTCAGGCCCGCGCTCTCGATCGCCACGTCGGTTCCCGTGCCCATCGCCACCCCGACATCGGCCGCGGCGAGCGCCGGCGCGTCGTTGACGCCATCGCCGGCCATGGCGACCCGCGCCCCCTTGGCCTTGAGATCGCGGACGATGCGCGCCTTGTCCTCCGGCCGCAGATCGGCGTGAACCTCGTCGATCCCGCCAATCGTCCGCGCGACCGCCTCGGCCGTCCCTCGGCTGTCGCCGGTCAGCATCACGATCCGCAGGCCTTCGGCGTGCAGCGCGGCGATCGCCTCGGCCGCCGACGCCTTGACCGGATCGGCCACGGCAAGGAGACCCGCCGACCGCCCGTCGATCGCGACGAGCATGACCCCGGCGCCCTGGGTGCGATGCCGTTCGGCCGCCTCCCGCAATGCAGCGGCGTCGGCACCGACCCGTCCCATTTGGGCGGCGTTGCCGACCGCCACCGTGCGGCCGCCGACCGTTCCGCTGATCCCAAGGCCGGTCTGGGAGTCGAAGTCCCGGGCGTCCTCGATGGCCAGGCCGCGCTCACGCGCGCCGTCCAGAATCGCGCGAGCCAGCGGATGCTCTGAGCGCGCCTCGACCGCCGCCGCGAGCGCGAGCAAGTCGTTAGCCTCGAACCCGGCCATCGGCTCGACCGAGACGAGCCGGGGCTTGCCCTCGGTAAGGGTGCCGGTTTTGTCGATAACCAGGGTATCGACCGCGTCCAGCGCCTGCAGCGCCTCGGCGGTCTTGACCAGCACGCCGGCCTGCGCGCCGCGCCCGGTCCCGACCATGATCGACATCGGCGTTGCCAGCCCGAGCGCGCAGGGACAGGCGATGATCAGCACGGCGATGGCGTTGAGCAGCGCGTGGCCGAAGCGTGGCTCCGGCCCGACGAGCATCCAGACGACGAAGGTCGCCAGCGCGATCAGCACCACCAGCGGCACGAACCAGCCGGAGATGCGGTCGGCCGTCGCCTGGATCGGCGCGCGGCTGCGCTGGGCCTCGGCGACCATGGAGACGATGCGGGCGAGCATGGTCTCCGCGCCCACCGCCTGCGCCTCCATCACCAGGCTGCCCGTGCCGTTCACGGTGCCGCCGGTCACCGGCGCGCCCGCCGTCTTGAGGACCGGCACCGGCTCGCCGGTCAGCATGGCTTCGTCGACCGACGAGCGCCCCTCCAGAACGGCACCGTCGACGGGAATGGCGTCGCCGGGGCGGATGCGCAGCCGATCGCCCCGGACCACCTCGCTCAGCGGAACCTCGACCTCCACGCCATCCGGCCCGATCCGCCGCGCGGTCTTGGGCGCGAGGTTCATCAGCGCGCGCAACGCCCGGCCGGTAGCGGCGCGGGCGCGCAGTTCCAGCATCTGGCCGAGCAGCACCAGCGCGACCACCACGCCGGCCGCTTCGTAATAGACCGGGACCATCCCGCCGTGGGCGCGGAAGCTGGCGGGGAAGATGTTGGGCGCAACGGTGGCGACCAGGCTGTAGAGGAAGGCTGCGCCCACGCCGATCGCGATCAGGGTGAACATGTTGTAGTGGCGGGACTTGAGCGATGCCCAGCCTCGCTCGAAGAACGGCCAGCCGGCCCAGAGCACGATCGGTACGGTCAGGGCCAGTTGCACCCACGGCGACCAGGCCATCGGCACGAGATGCAGGCCGAGCATCTCCGCCCCCATCGACACAAGCAGCAGCGGCACGGCGAGCGCCGCGCTCACCCGGAAGCGGCGGGTGAAATCGACCAGCTCGGGGTTGGGGCCGTCATCGAGACTGGGCTCGGCCGGTTCGAGCGCCATGCCGCAGATCGGACAGGTTCCTGGCCCCGGTTGCCTGATCTCGGGATGCATCGGACAGGTCCAGACCGCACCTGCTGGCGCCGTGGCCGGCCCTGTGCCCGGTGCATGATGGAGATAGCGGTCCGGATCGGCGACGAACTTCTCCCGGCAGCGCCCGCTGCAGAAATGGAACATCTGGCCGTCATGCTCCGCGTGGTGCGGTGTGGCGGCCGGATCGACGGTCATGCCACAAACCGGGTCCTTCACGCCGGAAGTCTCCGGCTCCGTCCCATGAGCGGCGCAGCAATGGTTGGCGTGACTCTCCATCGTCGAGACTCCTTTGGCCTTGAAGATGGGGTCTGACATCATGTCAAGGTCAAGAGCATTGACGCGGCTTGACCCTGACATTGTGTCAAGCCTTAGCAATGGGCACGACTCGCTGAGAGACTCCTGACAATGACCCCTTCAAAGCCTGTTCTGAACCGCCGCGCCGTCTTGCACGGCGGCGCCGTCGCGGGCGCCGGGCTGCTGCTGAACCCCTGGCTTCCTGCCTGGGCGCAACCGATCTCGACGGGTATCACGCCGGCGCTGCCGACAGTGTCGGGCGAGGACATCACCTTGACGATCGCGCGCCACGAGATGGTGGTCGACGGCAAGCGAGCGAACGCAATCGGTATCAACGGCACGACACCGGGGCCGCTGCTGCGCCTTCGGGAAGGGCAGAATGTCCGCTTGAATGTGGTCAACGCGCTCGACGAGGACAGCTCGGTCCACTGGCATGGTGTGCTGTTGCCCGCGCAGTTCGACGGCGTGCCGGGCGTGTCGTTTCCGGGCATCAGGCCCCGGTCGCACTATCTCTACGAATTCCCGATCCGCCAGTCGGGGACCTATTGGTATCACAGCCATTCCGGCTTCCAGGAGCAGCTTGGTCACTTCGGCCCGATCATCTTCGACCCTGCCGGACCCGATCCCGTCCAATACGATCGCGAACATGTGCTCGTGCTCGCCGATCACAGCCGGATGTCGCCCGAGGAGATCTTCCGCAAGCTCAAGGTCGATCCCGGCCACTTCAATTTCCAGCAACAGACGCTTGCCGGCCTGATCGCCGGCCGCGACCAGTCCTTGAAGGACCGGCTTGCCTGGGGCCGCATGCGGATGGACCCGACCGACGTGCTCGACGTGAGCGGCAGCGTCTATACCTACATCGTCAATGGCCACGGTCCGCGGGACAACTGGACCGGCCTGTTCCGGCCGGGCGAGCGCGTGCGGCTGCGCTTCATCAACGCGTCGTCGATGACCAATTTCAACGTCCGAATTCCGGGCCTCGAGATGACCATCGTCCAGGCCGACGGCCAGAATGTCCGCCCGGTAGCGACGGACGAGTTCCAGATGGGGGTCGCGGAAACCTACGACGCGATCGTCGTGCCCGCAGAGGACAAGGCGTTCACGATCGTCGCAGAGGCGGTCGACCGTTCGGGCATGGCACTGGCCACCCTGGCGCCGCGTCCCGGCATGAAGGACGAGGTGCCGCCGCTCCGCGAGCGCCCGCTCGCGACGATGAAGGACATGGGCATGGACATGTCGGCGATGCCCGGCATGGAGGGCATGACCATGTCCGGCTCCGGCATGCAGCGCGGCGCCGATCCGACCGCCGAGCAGAATGCCTCCGCCCGTCTCGCGACAGGCGGCCCGGCGACCCCCATGGCCGGCATGAATCACGGCACCGTGGCGGGTATGGACCACAGCAGCATGGCCGGCATGGATCACGGCGCCATGGGAGGGATGTCCCATGGCGGAAAGGACATGGGCTCGATGGGGATGCGGGATTTCTCCAACGCGCCCCAGGTCGCGAAAACCCCCGGTGTGCAAACCATCTCGCCGATGCCGGTGGATCGCACCGGCGAGCCCGGTCAGGGCCTCGACAATGTCGGACACCGCGTCCTCGTCTATCGCGATCTCATGGCGCTCGAGCGCAATCCCGACGTGCGCGCGCCCTCGCGCAGCCTCGACGTCCACCTGACCGGCAACATGGAGCGGTTCATGTGGTCGTTCGACGGGATCAAGATGTCCGATCGCATGGAGCCGATCCCGTTCGTCGAGGGCGAGCGGGTACGGGTCACCCTCATCAACGACACGATGATGAGCCACCCGATCCATCTTCACGGGCATTTCTTCGAGCTGGTCACCGGCCATGGCGATCATGCGCCGCGCAAGCATACGGTGCTGGTCCAGCCGGGCGGCAAGGTCACCTGGGACGTCACCGCCGATGCGGTCGGCGACTGGGCGTTCCACTGCCACCTGCTCTACCACATGGCGGCGGGCATGATGCGGATCGTGAGCATCCGGCCAAAGGGAGAAACGGCATGAACCGCTGTTCCCTGCCGCTCGCCGCCGCCGTGTCGTTCCTCGCGGCTGTTCCTGCCTATGCGCAGGACCACGCATCCCATGCCGGAATGGCCATGCCGGCCGATCGGGCTGCAACCACGCAACCTGAGACCGCAAGCACGGAGCCAGACGCGCTGGCGCCAGGTTCGAAAGACAGTCACGATCACAATGGGATGCCGATGCCGCAACAGGACGGAGCGGCGATGGGCGGGACCGCGCTTCCGGCGGGCCACGCGCCCGCGCCGAAGCCACAGACGGATCATTATGCCGACCGCCAGTTCCCGGCCGCCGACATGGCGCGGGCGCGCGCCGAGATGATGCGCGAGCAGGGCGGCCAGACGGTCTATCAGGTAATGTTCAACCTCGCCGAATATCAGGCGCGCGAAGGGCGCGACGGCTATCGCTGGGACGGTGAGGCATTCGTCGGCGGAGACATTCATCGTCTCTGGCTCAAGTCCGAGGGCGAGGGGGCGCTCGGCGACCGCCTCGAAAGCGGCGAGGTCCAGGCGCTCTACAGCCGCGCGGTCGGCCCCTATTTCAACCTGCAGGCCGGCGTGCGCCAGGATTTCGGGCAAGGACCGGACCGCACTTATGCGACGGTCGGGTTCGAGGGGCTGGCACCCTACATGTTCGAGGTCGAGGGTGCACTGTTCCTGAGCAGCAAGGGCGACCTGTTGGGGCGGCTTGAGGGCTATTACGACCAGCGTATCACCCAGCGCCTCGTCCTTCAGCCCCGCGTCGAGCTCAATCTGGCGGCGCAGGAGGTGCCCGAAAACCGTCTCGGCGCCGGGCTCACCGACGCCGAGCTGGGCCTGCGGCTCCGTTATGAGATTACCCGCCAGTTCGCCCCCTATGTCGGCGTCTCCTACGAAGCGAAGACCGGGCGAACCGCGGATTTCGCGCGAGCGCGGGGTGAAAATCCGACCGGCACCAGCTTTGTCCTTGGCGTAAGAGCATGGTTCTAGCGCCAAAGATTTCCTCCCCCTCCGCCTGCGTTCAGTTCGTTACGCTTCGCGTTACTTGAAGCCGATGGGGCAATCCGCCGCTCGATAACCTTACGGATCGATCCATCGAAGGACGGCCTCGGCGGAGTCGGCCGGAGAGCTGTTAAAGCAGAAGGGAGCTTGCAGGGCTAACCGGTGAACCGCATTCAGCACCTTCTCGAAGTGAAGGAGCATATCTGTCGGCTCGCGCAATCCTGCCCCGATCATTACGCAGTGGAAACGCCGTGATCGTAGTGCTGCATTGATCGCCTCGGCAGAATTCGCCGACATAGCCTTCATTCGGCGGTTCGATCGAGCGAGCTGAAACCTAGCGGCTTGTGACCCATCTGATATGGCGACCACGCTCGATGAAGACGTGCACTACACCTGCGCTGTAGCGCTACGATAAGCTGGTCGTATTCAGTTTTCGTCCTAGCCCGGCCGAGCCGTGCCCTGCAGAGCGCATATCGTGGTGCGGTCACATGAACAGCCGATAGGGATAGACATTTCGCGGCAGGTCCGGGACGTTCGCTATCGTGCGGGCCAGTTTCTGCGAATAGCGAATGCTGACCGGCACAGGATCGTAGAGCGCGTCGTTATTCCAATCCATCTTCGTGAGGGCCAGCGCCTCATGTGCTATGAGTTCAAGCGGCCCGCTGCCCGCATGACGGATAAGCTGCAGCGGCCGGGGAATGCTCTTCTTGCCCTGATAGTAGTCGCCTTTGGTCGATACCTCGGGT
This sequence comes from Pseudolabrys sp., assembly GCA_019635575.1. GTDB lineage: Bacteria > Pseudomonadota > Alphaproteobacteria > Rhizobiales > Xanthobacteraceae > Pseudolabrys. The sequence continues at coordinate 22,778 of JAHBZF010000026.1, forward strand.
GCATTGCCTGCTACCCACACTAGGGCAGAGTTACCTGTCCGGACTACCATCGTCCCGCGTGGGACGGGAAAGCCTGACGGCCGGGACGGGGGTTTGTCGACCCCTGACTTGATGAGCCAGACGCCGCGCCAGCACGATGCCGAGCTGACCTCGACGCACTCTATTTCCGCAACACCGGCGAGAGCGTCGTACGCGCCCTCGATTTCGCTATCCTTGAAGGCCGTCGTCTTGTGAATGACCATGCGCTTTGGCAGGTTGCCGCCGTTGCGCCCTTGATAGAGTTCCAGGCTACGGGCGAGGACCGCGCGCATGTCATCGCGGCTGAGAAAAGGGTTCCTACGGGCTTCGGCAACGTCGGCCACTGGGTCCCTCGCTTCGAACGCAACGAACTGCATGCCGCCGCCGTCCATGTCAAAGACCTGCGAGCAGCACGTTACATAATGCGCGTCTTGCTGATCGCCGCGTAGGGCATAAGCCAACCCTATGTAGGCGGTATCGGTCGGCACGCCTTTCAGCGGCGCCAGCTTCCACGGCGTGCCCGCAGCTTTCACGTACAGTGCGGTCGAGAGACGCCACGCGAGCGAGGCCTTGTAGCTGAATGTGAAGACGCGGTCGTTCAGGACCTGGGTCGGAATATTATAATTGGCGCCTAGAGCTTTCAGCACGTCGTGCGCGTCAAAGAATCTTCCACGTGTCGCCGTGTCCCAGTTGTCGGGAAAGTGGACCAGCACGACGTCGAACTCGTTGCGCACGGCGTCGAGCCGACGAATGGCGGCATCCATGGCCAGATAGAGGCGATGATGCGCGTCGCCGTCGCCCGGCAGTTGGTCAAGCCGTTCAGGCCATTTGATATGCGCAGTTGCAGGGGCCGCCTCGAGCGCCACTCGAAATAGGCGCTCGAAACCAGGATATTCCGGCACATATTCGGATCGATCGGAGGGCCGATGCACGTTGCGCAACAGCTTCATGAGTTCGCCGCGGCGATGAAAAGCGCCCGCCGGCCCGACTGTCGCTATGCGCACACGAGGAGTATATCCGCTGAAAGACCCCTTCGAGTAGGGCCCATAGTTCACGAGCCCCCGAAGCGGATGGACATCGACTTGGGTCGCGTCCGATGGCGAAAACGACAGGTCCGGCTCATCCAAAAGCGTGAACGGCGGAAGCTCGGTGAGCGCCGGGTTCGCCATCATTTGCTCCTATCAAAATAGGCATGGTGGTGCGACGGGCGGCTGAATCCTGTTACTGGCGACACCTTGAACACGGCATCGATGCCCGTGCCTTCCTCAAGCCCGAAGACGCTTCGGGTCGTGCCTCCCGCTTCAGTGAGCAATTGCGCCCACGCACTAATGATACCGGCCCAATGTTTGTTATAACGTGGTGCCCAGCGCTCGCGACGCCAGTCACCGGCGGGATCACCCCGTCGCGTGGCTTGCATGCCCATATCGGCGGGCGATTCTTGGGCCGCATCCTCCGCACCATCGGCTTGCGAACCGTCCTGCCGAGGTAGCTGGACGAACGTATATGGCTCGAAGCCGCACCACCACTTGCCGTTGACCTGTTCGAGCTTGATGTGGACGCCCTCCTGAAAGGGGAAATCAAGCTTAGGCACGGTGCCGAAGAGATTTGACCCATAGGCATCGCGAAGGCGCGTCAGGTCCTGTTGCTGGCGCCGTGCCCGCTCGGGGTCGTCTCCGTGGCGCGGCGCGGCGACAACAAGCGAATGCCCTGAACGCCGGAGGCGCGGGATGAGCGGGCGCCGTCGGGCAAGAGCGCGCGCGAGCGTGTCGTAGAGCAAACCCCTAGCCCAGCTATCCGCGGCCGGATCGAGGTCGATCGTTCCAGCGAGCGATGGACCAAGCGGAGCCAAGGCGTCCAGGATCTCTTGGTCCCGCCCAAATACCGCAAGCTCCCGCCCCAACGCGGCCGCCGTCGCTCGACATGCCTTCGCCTTGAAGATTTCGCGCACCTCTGCCGACGTCGTCGATTGACTGAGCATGATGCGCCTGGCCGCGGTCGGCATCGATTGGAGCAAAATTGCCGAATAGCGCAGCACTGGGAATGCCCGGGCTTTAGCATTTGGAATTTGGACGGGTACGAGGCGCGGCGTAGATCGCCCTTCCATCACGCGATCGTAAAGCGCCTGCGGCAGATCGGTTGTCTTAATGATTTCGGCGACTAGCTCGTCGAACGTCGTGCATTCGACAACTGAAGCGTCAACCCCGGACGCCTGCGCGCGATCCAGGAATTCGGTAACGGCTGGGAGCAGGCGGCTCGCTGATGAGGCGACCCAATACAGCCCATTAGGGAACGGAGAGGGTGCAGTCAGGATGTCGTTCAGTGCCTCTAGAATCGAGGTGTCGCGCCCACTGTAACCGATGAACAGCATCCCGAACCGCTTACCGGCCTCAACCAGCACGTGCCGCATGCGGGCGTCCTGCTGCTCCAGCTCCGATCCGGTATTCTTGATCGCGATCGACTGATAATCGCCATGGAGTTTCGCAATTAGCGGCCAGTCGGATTCATCAAGGCAACGCATGGCCCTATCCGCGGAATCGATCGCCGCCACAGTGGGCCGTTTCTGGTCGGCGGTGGGCAGGATTGCGTTGGCGGCAACTGCGGCGTCTTCTGCAAGCGAGTCGAAATTCGTCGTGAAGACGCAATCGGCCTTGCCCGCGGCCATCAGGCTTGCGAGCACCTTGTGCCCGAAGCATGGCGTGCCCTTCGCGACCGCATCTGCAATATATTGTCGACGGTGGCGAGGCTGGGGATAAACCGCCTCGAAGGCGGCGGCGTATTCCGTGGGATCTCCGTTCGGCGGCAACAACGACGTTCGGTGAAAGAAATCATCGATCCGATCGATCCACACGGGGTCAGCGGTATCGATTTCTCGCCTAGAAAGGTTTGTCTCGCGGCAGAAGATTTGGGTCTTGAAGTCGCGGATCATCGCATAGCCGGTCGGGATGCCAGATGCCGCCGACGCGCCGGCGCCGAGAAACCATGCCACCAGATTCGGTCTTAGGGCGAAGGCGGTCGCGAACTGAGCGGCGGACATGGTTGGAACGGAACTGATGGGGCTCTCCTTCGCGATGTGCAGATTGTGGGGCACTCCAGGCTTCCAAATTCAATCAGAGTATATCGAGCGGTTGTCGCTCATCTCAGGCCTTTAAAGTGGAAGATGAATAATAGCAGGGGAGATCAGCGATATATCGGCCCATACATGCCCGAATTGACCATCGCCTCGTAGATCTTCTTCATGGCTAACGCGGTGTCTTGGGTGACGAACAGCGACGATCGCGCGCCGTGGGGTGAACCCAAGAGGTACGAGCGCATATTCTCCCATGTTTCGCCAACCTCAGACCACCGCCAAGCCGGCACTTCCCTCTCGAGCATAAGTGGGACGGCGAGAGATTTTGGGATGGTGAAGCCTTCCTCGAGGTCTGCCATCCACTCGCACTTCACGAGGATCGGCGTCGTCCCGCTCGAATAGAACGGTGCGTCGATTGCTTCGGCCGTTACGTAAATATCCTTGGGCCCGACGATGTCGTTTGCTGAGCGCATCACTTCTTCGCCATCGCCGTATGGACAGGTGACGAACCCATGGGCGAAATAGACTGTGTGATCGAGGCCGCGGTATCCGCAGCGTTCGCTCGGGATAGTGACTTGGTCGCTCGCTTTCAGAGATTTCGCCACGAGGGGATGCCAGCTTGGGTAGCCTCCGACGACCGGCCCACATGTGGCGACGATGTCGCCTAAAGCGCGCTCTGCCTGTTGACGCTCGTCTGCTGTCAGGCTGCGCGGAATGAGATACCGTTTAACTCGCTCCAAGCCGACCTCGGCCGCTTCATCCGCGCGAAATGCCACCTGAACCCCTTCAAAGCTCGAGTCGAAGCATTTTTTAGCGCATCGCGCATGAAAATGAAATATTGTGCGCGATATAGGAAATACGTGCGCGGGGTGGCTGTGAAGGTGCACTGTCTTAGCGTGACCGGCGAGTCTAAGGGGGCGCTGCGGAGTCTCCTCCGAGCCCCTGCAGCGCGGCGCGACGGCAACCGGTTATTTCAAACTCCGTGAACTGAGCCTCCGGGGAGGCACACCAGTAAATGCATCCCGATCTTTTCGGTGCTAACGGCATACTTGGGGAACGGAGGGGTGACTAAACAACGTGATTCGATTTCGTCGCCTAGCGCCTGTTCCTCTCAATTCCTGGTTAGTCGATCAAGGGATACCCCAGACGCATCAACGCTACCGGTTACGGGTTTGGCGGGAAGTTCACGGCGCCATAGGTCCGCTCCGTGATGAACTGATCGCCTATGTCCAAGAAGCGTTGGACGATGCCCGGCGCCGGATACGTTCAGGCTTCCAAGACGATCTGTCGCCCTTTAACGATCCGGCGCACGACCCTGCTGCAAATTACCCTGCCATGCTCAATCGCATATCGCTTCAGGGATATCTCGGCGAAACGCTAGGCGTGCTCGCGGTGGAGCATTTTGGAGCGATTGGCCATGCGGATTGGTTGGTTCCAGCGCTGCTTTTCCGTTTTCACGATCAAGAATTTCAGCATCTGGACCTGATCAACGAACGTCTCTTGGCGGGTGAGGTGCACGAACCCGATGCTGAAAAAGAGAAGAGACCAGGTCGGACAGGCGACGACGGGCTGGCGTTCCGCGTAGACGCCAATGGCGTGATTACTGATATTCTGACGCTTGAAGCCAAATGCCTCGCGATCAGCAATACCGGCATAATGAAAGATGCCCATGAGAAACTTATGGTCGGCGGAAACCGGCCTAGCGGCGTACGCGAATTAATCAATCTCTTGACGGAATACGACACGCCCGAAGCTCAAGCATGGCAACAGGCGCTGCTTCAGTTCTACAGGGACGGTTTCCGCACAGCAGCTCGCCACGATGGGCTCGCTTATGCTGTCGGTCATTCGCCCAAACAACCCGGTGACCGGATTGCTTGGCTCCCTACCGAAGCGCCTCATCCCGCCTATACGGTACAGCGCAACCTCGAAGCGATGGAGTTTCAGTTCGAGAATCTAGATGCTGTAGTCGATATATTGTACCGGGGCGCTTGAGGTGGCGAACGCAGCGACTATCGCTATCGCCCGCGAAATTCGGGAGAATCTGGCAGGCCAAGCCCTCACCGCGCGCCAAGCAAAACTCTACAGCCAACGGTTGCGGCGCGACATGGGCCGTGATGGGTTGGCGAGTTTTGGGCCAGGAGACGTCGCTGGATATCTCGACGAAGCGATGTTGCTTTTGGAAAGCGGGTGGCTGGAGCGAAGCGCGGACATTAGCTCCCCTTGGCGCACGGCGATCAAGCGCGCGGCAGAGATCATCGAATGGCTTTCGCAATCTCAGCTAAAGCCGCCGGGCGCGCCGCTGCATTTGCTGGCTGCCGCCGCCTACCAGTTGGCCGATTATCCGGCGATGGCGCTGGGACATCTACGGCGGCTGCCGGAGGGGGAGCCGCTGTCGGAGCTTCTCCGCCAGTTCGTGCGGGCAGACTTCCCGGCTGCTTTCCAGGCGGCGCAGACGTTCTGGAGCAATTATCGCGGACTGCGGAGCGATGGTCGCATCGATCCCGATGATCTCCAAATGGCGTCCGTCCAGCATATAGTCATGTGCGTTGGGACGATCTGCGCGTTTCTGAGAACGGGGGGCGATGCTCCCGTCGAGCGCGCGGTGGTTAAACTGGAAGCGCTCGCGCTGGGATTCCTGCATAGCCGAGATCCCTATTCGTACCTGCTGGCGCGGCTGACGGCCGCCAGTGCGCGGCGCTTTATCGAAACCTGTCTCTGGCCGCAGATCGACGGGCTCCGCCTCACGTCGAGTGGCCCGGCCGGCGACGCTCTCACGCAGTTCGCGCGTTCGGCGTTTGCCAACAAGCGAGCCCTCGTCTGGCCGGCGCAGGCTGCCGGCATAGCGAAGCTGCGCGACAACAACTCGTTCGTGCTGTGTACGCCAACCGGCTCAGGGAAAACGACGGTTGCGACCCTTGGGGCGGTCCAGGGTTTGTTCGCCGATCCGCCGGCAGGAGGTGCTGCCGGCAATCTCGTGCTCTACCTCGTGCCGTCCCGCGCGCTCGCGGCAGAGGTGGAAGGCCGTCTCGCCGAGGATCTTCGCGGGATCGCAGCAGAACCCGTTGTCGTGACCGGCCTATATGGCGGCGTCGATTGGGGGCCGACCGATGCCTGGATTCAGACCGATCAGCCGACCGTGGTCATTTGCACGTTTGAGAAAGCTGATGCGCTCCTGCGTTATCTGGGCGTGCTGTTCCTCAGCCGGGTTCGCACGGTCATCATCGATGAAGCCCATATGGTGGAGCAGGACGAAGCCCGGCTGACGGGACTGGGGGACGGAACATCGCGCTCGTTTCGGCTCGAACAACTCGGCACGCGCCTGATGCGCGCACGGGAAGATCATGAATTCCGCATTGTCGCGCTGTCTGCGGTGGCGGCACGAGCAGCGCCAGCCTTGGCCCGTTGGGTTTCCGATGCGCCTGACGCGATCCCTACAAGTTCATCCTATCGCAGCACACGACAAATGCTTGGGCGTCTCGAAGTGCGCCCAACCGGTCAGTTCGCGATCCGTTACAGTCTGATGGATGGGCACTCGCTAAAGTTTGACGACGAGCGGCGCGACGACTCACCGTTCGTACCCGATCCATTCCCCGCTGTTCCGGGGGGTATCGATGCAGAAGACGGTCCCGAAGTTCGGATGCGCGCGCCGACGCTGTGGGCCGCGCTCAACCTGGCGGCAAAACGCCCGGATGGCTCAACGCCTTCAGTCTTGATTTCGCTAACGCAGAATATCGACACCTTTGCCGCGACCTGCGCCGATCTCTTGGACAAGTGGCAGGATATCGCACTTCCCGATTATTGGTCGATTGAGGAGGGTAACGAGATTTGGGCGCGATGCCTGGCGACCGCCATCGACTATTTTACGGCGGATTCCGTCGAGTATCGGCTGCTGGCGCGCGGCATCGTGGTGCATCACGGCAAGATGCCGGGTCTCCTCGCCCGGCGACTGAAGTCCGTTATTGATCGTGGCTATGTTCGAGTGATCATCGCTACATCGACCCTGTCAGAGGGGGTCAACATCCCGGTGAATTATCTGCTGATCCCCAGCGTCTTCAGAAGTAACGGCGAACTGCCGTTGCAGGAGTTCAGCAATCTGATCGGCCGCGCGGGGCGGCCCGGTGTTGCAACGGAAGGCAGCGCACTCGTTGTCCTGCCCGAGCGCACCTATGAGAACCGGTTCGGCCAGATTGTGCCAACCTATAATCGGCAATGGAACGGCTACGAGAGCCTGGTCGCCCAGTTGGAGGCCGCGACCGCAGCGGTGGGTGATCTCATCCCGGACGATCAGGCGTCGAGTCCGCTCGGCCACCTGCTTCGTGAACTGGAACGTGCGTGGAAAGCGGTGGTAGGTGGAGGATCCGAGGCCGAATTCATCGCCTGGCTTGAGCAGACGGCTGTCACTGAGCAGGCCGCAGACCCGCCAACCAGCCATGATTATCTCGATTCACTGGACGCATTTCTGATCGCGGCAATCCAGGAGGTCGAGGAACTCAAGGGTGTCGAACTCGACGACGCCCAGCTTGAAGCAGAATTAGCCAAGATTTGGCGACGCACCTATGCCCATGCGGCTTCGCATGGTGAGGCGCATCTGGCGACGATCTGGCTGGCGCGTGGCAGAGCAATCAAGGCCCAGTATCCCGGCGCCGATGAGCGCCGTCGTCTATATAAGACGAGCCTGACGCCACGATCTGCTAAGCTGTTGCTGGACCGCGCGGAGGAAATTCGCACCAAGCTCGCGCTAGGCGCCGATTATGCTCGCTGGACCGTCGAGCAGCAATTCGTTTTTATCCGCGATGTGCTGGCATTTTTGTCCGAAATTCCAGTCTTTGCGATCGAGACCAAACTGGGTCGAAAGAAGAACTTCAACGATTGGCCCATGCTGCTGCGTTGGTGGCTGGCCAAATCGACGCTGGCGCGACAGCCCCGCCCAAATGAGGTTACGAACTGGTATGCCTTTGTAGCGAATAACTTCATCTATCGTGGGACTTGGGGACTCGGTAGCGTCATCGGCCTGTTGCTGGATACGACCGATGACGGACAGCCCATTCGCGCGCTGGAAATAGCCGACTGGCCGATGAGCGGTCTGCCGTGGATCGGTTTTTGGCTGAAAGAGCTTATCAGTTGGGGCACCCTCGACCCGGTAGCGGCCTTCCTGCTTGCGCGTGGAGATGCGGTCGATCGGTCGCAGGCAGAACTCGATGCGAAAGCCTATTATGAAGGCCGTCCGGCGGGCGAGGATGCCAACGCACTTCTCGATCCCAGAACAATCCGTGCATGGGTAGAAGAAAGGAAGCCCGCGCGCGTAGCGCGTCTAGGGATCACGACGATAGCGATCGAAGTGGAATGCGTGCGTCCCGCTGAGGCGTATCGGCAGCAACGATTGGTCGTATTGCCACTGATAGAGGCCGACGCGATCGTTTGGCTTGACCCGGCCGGTTATGAGGTGGCGCGAAGCGTAAAGCCGGGTGACTGGCCCGAGAAACCCGCCCTTTTCCAGTTCGAGCTTCTGGTGGCGATGTCCTTCGTCATCGGTGAGCCTTATCTGCCCCATCGTTGATCGCGCTTAATATTATCTGCTTTAGCCGATGCGGCTACGACCGCTTTCGGCGGAAGCTGCCGGTTCTGCATGTTTGCGAGGAGGGCAGCTAAGTCCCACAATTTGGCATTCCCAGGCGCGGCGGACCAGAAAAATCCGCCACGGACACTAAGCCAACTCCGCATCTAGCCACCGCTGGCCGCCGTGTCTGTGATCGGAAGAAATGGCGCACCCATCAGGATTCGAACCTGAGGCCTCTACCTTCGGAGGGTAGCGCTCTATCCAGCTGAGCTATGGGTGCCTGTTGCTTACGCGGTGCTTACGCGAAAAGTTTGCGAGTTTAAAGCGGCGATGGAGGTGCTCGCAACGCGCTGTATCTTCTGTGTTTTTTGAGGTCCTTTTCTTCAATTGATCACTTGACTTCAGCCTTCGGAGGGCAACGCTCTATCCAGCTGAGCTACGGGTGCGTCTTCAGCGGAGGCGTGTCTCTAGCCGAAAGGCCGCGCCGCCGCAAACCCGACCCTTCAGGTTTCAGCGGGGCAATTCGCGCGCAGCCTGCGATGCGCTAGGTTCCGCGCCAAGTCACGAGCCGAAAGGCCGGTATGGTCATGGGGAAGCGGATGCGCCTCTGGAAACAAGTTCTCGGCGCGGGCGCCGTCTCCGGCGCACTGCTGATCGCAGGCTTCGGCCTGGGCGGCCTGGGGCGGGCGGAGGCGCAGGCCACCGGCGGGCCCGACGATCCGGGCAAGCCGGTCTACGACCAGTTCTGCGCGGCCTGCCACAACGCCCCGCCCGCGGGCGACCGCGCCCCGCCGGTGGCGTCGCTGCGCAAGATGAGCGCCCAGACGATCATGGCCGCCCTCACCACCGGGGTGATGAAGCCCATCGGCGACGGCCTCGATCGCCGGCAGATCCGCGACGTGGTGCAGTACCTCGCCGCGCCGGAGGGGGCCACGGGCACGGCCTGGATCGACGACAACCGCTGCGCCGCGGACAAGGCGACGGTCGACCTCTCCGCCGCGCCGGCCCAGGTGGGCTTCGGCGTCGACACCGACAATTCGCGCCGGATGACCGCCGCCCAGGCCGGCTTCACCGGCAAGCAGGCGGCGGACCTCGAGGTCGCCTGGACCTTCGCCATGCCCCGCACCTCGGGCCTGCGCGGCCAGGGCGTGGTGGTGGGCTCGACGCTGTTCTTCCCCGCGGGCCAGGCCGGCTACATGCTGGCGCTGGACACCAAGACCGGCTGCGTGAAGTGGGCGACGCCCGCCAACGGCCTGCGCACCAGCCTGGCCTACGGCCGCCTGGGCAAGAACGGCCCCTGGGCCGTGGTCGGCGGCGACAGCGACGGCGAACTGGTCGCGTTCGACGCCAGGACGGGCGCGGTGGCCTGGAAGGCCGACCCGCGCCACGACAAGACGGTGCCGCTCTCGGGCTCCCCGGTCTTCGCCGGCGACAGGATCGTCGTCCCGATCTCGGCGATCGACGTCGGCAACGCCATGCGGCCCACCTTCGAATGCTGCAAGGCCCACGGCGCCGTCGCGCTCGTGGACGCGAAGGACGGCAAGGTGCTCTGGACCTGGCACACGATGCCCGAGGCCCAGCCGCTCGGCCGCAAGAACTCGCAAGGGGTCGAGATGTACGGACCCTCGGGTGCGCCGATCTGGTCCAGCCCCTCGGTCGACCTGAAGGCGGGCGTCGTCTACACGGCCACCGGCGAGAACACCTCGCCGCCCGCCACCGGCACCAGCGACGCCCTGGTCGCCATCGACCTGGCTACCGGCAAGCAGAAATGGGCGTTCCAGGCGCTGGCCAACGACGTCTGGAACATGTCGTGCCCGATCGGCTCGGCCTCGGGTCCGGGCCAGCGCAAGCCCGGCCCCAACTGCTTCTTCGCCGAGGAAGGCAGCGTGCTGCGCGACCACGATTTCGGCGGCGGGCCGGTGATCTGGAAGGGGAAAGGCAAGAGCCTGATCCTCGGCGGCCAGAAATCCGGCGACGTCTGGGCCGTCGATGCGAAGACCGGCAAGCAGGTCTGGCATCACCAGTTCGGCAAGGGCACGGCGCTGGGCGGCGTCCACTGGGGCATCGCCACCGACGGCGTGCGCGTCTTCGCGCCGATCTCCGACCCCGGCGTGCCGCCGGCCGACAACGCCGCGGGCCTCTACGCGATCGACATCGCCAGCGGCAAGGTGGCCTGGTCGTGGAAGGCGACGCCCGACTGCACGGGCGAGCGCCGGACCCGCGTGGCCGGCTGCGACATCCGCTACGGCGTCTCCGCGCCGCCGCTGGTGGTGGACGGGGCGGTGATCGCGGGCAGCCTGGACGGCCGTCTCCACGTGTTCGACGCGGCGACAGGCAAGCGGCTCGCCACGCACGACACCTCGGGGTCGTTCGAGACGGTCAACAGGCTCGCGGGCAAGGGCGGCTCGATCGACGCGGCCGGGCCGTTCGCCGGCGACGGGATGCTGTTCGTGCCCTCGGGCTACGTCCAGTTCGGCCAGACGGCCGGCAACGTCCTGGTCGCCTACCGGCCAAAACGCTGATCATCCCCTCCCCATCAAGGCAGGGCTATCGCATATGGCT